>NZ_VOYL01000038.1:0-28263 GCF_013420295.1 Acinetobacter sp. YH01018 | reverse complement strand
AAATACAAAATAATTCGGTAATATGATCCATCGAGAAGCCTTGTTTTATAACATTTTGTATTGAGAACCAATATGTTATAAATTCAGGGCTTTTTTTCTACTCTTTTTTATATCGAACTCAGGTTAAATACAATGGATGCCCCATGTCTAGGCCTATGCCACCACCCAGGACGATCCAGTTCAGGCAGTGATCTATGACTTTCAGGATAGCCGTTCTGGTCAACATGCTAAAGATTTCCTGAAAGGCTGGCAGGGTTATTTGGTCTGTCTGTGATGATTACAGTGGTTATAAAGCACGCTTTAAATCAGGTAAGATCATTGAGGTGGGCTGCATGGCCCATGCACGTCGTAAATTTAATGAACTACATGTGACCGGGAAAAGTCAAATCGCTGAACAGGCATTACTGTTGATTCAGAAACTGTATGCGATAGAAGCAGAACTCAGGAAAAAGACAGATACTACAACAGAGCAACGAAGCAAATACCGGCAACAGCATAGCCAACCAGTAATGCAATATGTACGAATGGCTCAACCAACATCATCTGACGGTGCCCTCAAGTTCAGCCACTGCTAAAGCCATCAATTACAGTCTGAAGCGCTGGCAAGCCCTCTGCCTATATTTGGATGATGGTAATCTACCCATTGATATGAGCAGCATTGCTGCGCAAGGGATAGAAAACCAAATGAGCTGGGCCTTGGGACGTAAAAACTGGCTGTTTGTTGGCTCACTGCGCAGTGGTCAGCGAGCTGCCAACATCATGACCCTGATTCAGTCAGCAAAACTGAATAGGCTGGATCCATATGCCTATTTAAGTGATGTGCTGAAGGCTGCCAACACATAAAGTAACCCACATAGAAGAATTACTGCCACACTGCTGGAAACCTGAACCTAATTAAAAATAGGCACGGGGTTCAGCGGGCACTTACTATAATCATTTCAAAAGGTTATGTTTTTTGTCTTGCTTGAAAAAACTTTTGTTCTAACTCTTTGATTCTTTGTTTGGGTTTGGGGAATAAAAGTTCCAAGTCTAAGAATGAAACTTATGTTTAAAACTTAGTAGTGAATATTAATGCGCCAGCAAGCTGTACATGTGAGACCTCAATTGGCTTATCTGTATTAGGTTGAGCATTATTCAATGCTTTTTTCTTAAACCCATACGCCAATGAAAAATCCACAACACTTCTTGGGGTTACAGAATAACTTAGCCCACCTGTCAAATTAGTAGTAGGTGTCGAAGGAATAATCGATAGTATGCCCTCCTTGGAATTTGCCATTTGGGCATAATGTAGCCCTGTACGGAATGTCCACTTTGGATTAGCTGCATACTGCATACCCAATGAATACACATTAGAGTCGCGATAATTAAGTGGCAAATTAATATCCAGATTATCTTTGCTGTCATTTTGTTCAAAATGAACTTTCAGATTATCCATCACGTCATTCCAGAATACACGTTTGTAATCAAATGAAATCATGGTCTCTGAATTGATTTGCTGATTTATACCAATAGTCAATGCAGCTGGCATTTCAAAATCACGCAACTTAGCCTTGCCAGCAAGCGAAATTGGACCTAATGATCTACTGACTGCTGTTAAGTCTGCATCACCAGATAAATCACCAACATTGGTTTTAAAGTTATATGCAATACCTACTGTGGTTTTCGATATAGGTTTATAAGTAAGTCCTACACGCCCACCTAATCCCCAGCCATCTACCCCTCCACCCACTGTCTTTCCATTATTGATATCTAAATAACCTGCTGACAACTCAGGAATACTCAATAAATTTGGCACCAATGAACCAGAAATATTTTTCTGTACTGCCAAGGTTTCAATTTGAGATGTATCTAAAAGAAAACCTAAATTAACTGCCGTCCAAACGGCATCAAGAGAACCACCAACGGATAACTTTTCATTGACTTCATAAGCAAATGAAACGGGTATACGAAGTACAAGCAAACGTGAAAAACTATCTAGGCCTGTATTAATACTATTTGTTGTAGTTCTTGATAGAAAACTTTCCCTACCAAACTGAGTTCCGACTCCATCTGATGCATATGCACCTATTCCTAGCGCATAGTCATCATTTCGCCAAACAAATGAGAGTTCTGGTCCAATATAAGGACCATTGTTTCGACCGTGGGAATGTGATTGTGCCGTTTCTCCTGTCGCTATATTTTTGATTTTCAAATCTGCAGTAATAATATCCAGACCAATACTCGCATATCTTCCGGTTTCAAATGCTGATAATGTTGCTGGATTAATCAGCATGGCTCCAGGGCCTATATTATACGCAACTCCCGTTCCTCCCATACCCTGAGATATAGGACCTGTGCCTACAAGATTAAAAGCATCTGTAGCCCATGTTTGGCTAGTTAAAGCCATAAATAAGCCACTAAAAATACTTATTTTGTATAATCTTTTTTTCATACGTCTTTCCTTGACTTCTTGTTTTGTGGAGAAGTTAAAATTAATTTTTTCCATCTGTGAATTTATTGACAAAAAATGTTCAAATACAGCACCATTGTGAGTAAGCTCCACAATTGCGGCACCAATTAATGGTAGAAAGCAATACATATAAGCTTCAACTTCATCATTAATTACGCTCCGCGTCCTTGGAATTTAAAATTTTTGCTATAGGAAACTACTACATTTATTTAACGAGGGCTTGCCACAACATCTCTGTACCTGCCAAGTACGATGGCATCTTCACGAGCTCTCAAGCCAAAAGAAATTGCCAAATTAATCCAGGAATCCTTGTCAAAATCATATTCATAAGAAAAGTGGGCTAAAATCACCTTACTGCATATACCTTATTTCAATCGCAACCTAGGGGACATTATTTTTTGGCTTATAGGTTTATAGAGTGAGTGCAACTTTAATAAACAATGGTTTATACATTTCCTGATGAATATGCACCTAACTAGGCCTAAGCACTTCGCTATTTTCGAATAAACTGGCCGGAAATATGAGTCTGAACCGTACCGGATTTGTCGGCGACCACTTTTCCTGAGAGGTTTATGCAACAAAGCCCCTCTTAACTGAAGAATAAAGACCGATCACTCATCACTGCTTGCCAAATTCAGGATTCCACAGCTAAATAATTTTTATCAAATAGTCAAAAATAAAAATAATAAAAACAGAAGCATATTTTATGTTGGTTATTATTGTTGAATTTTAATGCATATTAAAGTGACTAACTTCTTATTACCCTGCCCTACTTTAAATTACACTACCAAATATTAAAGCAATAAGTATATGTTTTACATATATTTAATATAATACAATTTAAATATATTTAATATCATTTATGTCGGTGAATATGCCTGAGGTCATGATTTCAGTGTTTTATCCCAATAACTTACACCGAACTGTCACTGAAACCGCTGAGGAATTAGATGATATTTTTACCTGGCGTGAACCCCGCAGAGTCACAAATAGCCTGACCATTACGTATGATAAATGCGTATATCTTTTGGAGGATACAGCAGAAAATCAGAAGCTAATCGGTAAATATCTTGAGTTTATAGAATACCCAGATGGTACTGTCGCCATCATGTATGAAGGACGGAAGATCAATTACAGCATCTTCGATAAGTTAAGCAAGCTCAACCAGCGAGAGATCATTGAGAATAAACGTTTGGATTATGTGCTGGCGCATATTCAACAACGGCATGAAGAATTGGAACAGCAAAACAAACACAATCATTCTCAAAAATGCCAAGAAGACGTGCACAGAAAACAGCAGTTCAACAACAAAATCTGAACCCTGTTCTTGACTCTTGCAGTTAAAAACAGGACATTTTAATTGGTGAATAACGGTTTTAAGATTACGTTAAGATCATTAGCTTACATTGAGTCATACCCTCTAGAACGACCTCGTTCAACCGACTTAGAAACAAGTCGGTTTTTTTATGAGCTTTTTTGACACTTCCTGCTAATAAAAGGTTATTTTTTAATCAAATTGGGAATTTTTTCAATGTTCCCGGCCTTTCCAGGGCAAAAATTATCCCCAATTTCTGTGGACAACTCATGGGATAAAAAAAACTGTATTTACGGGAAACTTAACGATATTTAAAAATACTGATATTTATCCGTCCCTGGTTATACTCAGGTCATGGTATGAATCGTATCCTTAAAACGTTTCCAGGCCACATAGAAAAACAGCACGGCAATTCCAACCAGCCATAGAAATGACGGCCAAACGATATTTAGCCCGGCATTTCGATACAAAATGGCCTGGGCCAGTTCAACAAAATGCGTGGTTGGGGCGATCAGCATCAGATACTGTAATACCTCTGGCATGCTTTCCCGCGGTGTCATCCCGCCTGAGAGCATTTCCATCGGGATCAGAATCAGCATCATCAATAAACCAAACTGTGGCATCGATTTCGACATGGTGGCAAGATAAATGCCCATCGAGGTAGTGGCAAACAGGGTCAATAATGCCCCAAAGAAGAAGAGCAACAGGTTCCCTTCAATCGGAACCTGTAAGGCAAACTGTACCACCAGTTTCAGCCCGGTAAAAGCCGCAATCAATACCACCAGACTCATAGACCAGACCTTGGACATCATAATTTCAAACACCGTGACTGGCATCACCATCAGATGTTCTACCGTGCCGTGCTCACGCTCGCGAATTAAAGCTGCTCCGGTCAGAATGATGGACAGCATCGCCACGTTATTGATGATTTCCATGACACTGCCAAACCATTTTTGGTCCAGCAACGGGTTAAAGCGGGCACGCATCTCCAGTTCAACCGGCATGCTGCTCACTTCCCGGCTATGCAACACATATTCACTGACTTCGGACTGAATAATCTGCTGAATATAGCCAGCCCCGGTCATCGCCTGAGACATGCGCGTGGCGTCGACATTCACCTGAATCGCCGCTTCTTTTCCTGCAAGCACATCTTCCTGAAAATTCACCGGAATATTTAGAGCAAAGGTAAATTCCCCAGCATCCATTCCAGCATCCATATAATTCAGTTCAGTACTTTGTGGAATAAAATACGGTGGATAAAATGCCGAGGTAATTCGCTCGGACAAGGTTGAATGATCTTCATCTACAATTGCAATCGGAGCCATGTTCAGGCTATCGGTCATGGCGGTGGCTGCCGTATAAATTGCCACAGTAAAGGTGTAGATGATCAGGATCAGCATGACCGGGTCACGCCATAGACTCCACAATTCCTTGCAACCGAGCTGGTAGATATTCTGTATCTTCTGACGGAACATCCTAGGACTCCTGTTTTTTTAGCGCCAGGATTGCCGCACACATAATGACAGGCACTGACAGCAAGATTACCCAAAGAGACTGATGCAAGTCCTGAAAACCTAAAGCTTTGTTAAATACGCCACGGCTGATATTCACCATATGTGTAGCAGGATAAATCCCACCAAACCAGCGGCCAAATCCTTCTAGCGAGGAAACCGGATTAATAATACCAGCAAACTGCATCACTGGAATCAGCGTACCCAGCATCACCAGAAACATCGAGGCAATCTGGCTTTTGGTCAGGGCGGAGGCCAATAAACCCGTGCCTGTAGAAAAAATGATAAACAGGAAGGAAGCCAGGGTCAGGGTCAAAAAACTGCCTTTGATCGGTACATCAAACATCACCACAATAATCAGGCACATCAGGACATAGTTCAGCATGGCCAGCACGACGTAGGGAATCTGTTTGCCGATCAGGAATTCACTACGGGTGACCGGGGTGACATACAAATTCACAATCGAACCCAGCTCTTTTTCCCGCACCACAGACAGCGCTGTCAACATAGCCGGAATCAGCAGGATGAGCAGCGGAAATAAGGCCGGTGCCATTGCAGGCAGGCTCTTGATATCCGGGTTATAGCGGAAGCGGGTTTCAACATTGACTGTACTCGATATTTTATACCCGCTTTGCTCCAGCACCTGCTGCATCAACCAGTGTGCATGAATGCCCTGTACATAGCCCTGAACCGTCTCGGCACGCTGGGGCATGGCACCGTCGATCCAGGCACCAATCTTGACATTTTCGCCCCGGGCCACATCCCGGGCAAAACCGGGCGGAATCTCGATGGCTAAAGCAATATCACCGCTGCGCATACGCTGATCCAGGTCGTCATAACTTTGCAAAGGCGGCTTTTCAACAAAATAACGCGAACCGGCAATACTCATGCTGTAATTCTGGCTTAGCCCGGTCTGATCCCGATCCAGCACCGCAAAAGTCAGATCATCCACATCCATGGTGATGCCATAGCCCATCACGAACAGTAAGATAATGGATCCGACCAAAGCCATGGTGGCGCGAATCGGATCACGGGCCAGTTCCAGTGATTCCCGCCAGGCATAGCTGAGCAAACGTTGCAGGCTAAATCGGCTAGATTTTCTCTGCTGTGTCCCGGCTGGCTGAAGATCAGCTGAACTACTCCCCACCTCTTCTTCAGCAGGGGGCTGGCTGCCTGCACCGGCATCCAGCAGATAGCCAATAAATGCCTCTTCCAAAGACGCAGCCTGCCGATTCTGCATCAGTTGTGCCGGTGCAGCACTGTCCAGCACCCGACCGGCATGCATCAGCGACATACGGTCACAGCGCTCGGCTTCATTCATAAAGTGGGTAGAAATAAAGATGGTAACCCCATCTTTGCGCGACAGGGTGATCAGATCATGCCAGAATTTATCCCGGGCAATCGGGTCTACACCGGAGGTTGGTTCATCCAGAATCAGAATTTCCGGATTATGCACCAGCGCTACCGCTAATGACAGACGCTGGCGGATCCCTAGCGGCAAGTCATCCGGCAATTTGTCTTTCAGTTCCATCAAATCGAAACGCTGTAGCATCTGCTCAACACACACATCAATCTGTTCTGCCGGCACATGAAACAGTTTGGCATGCAGTACCAAGTTCTGGATAATCGTCAGTTCACTATAGAGTGAAAAGGATTGCGACATATACCCAACGCGACGACGGGTGGACATATCACTGCCTTGCACTGGTTGCCCGAACAGCCAGGCCTGCCCTTCCGAAGCCTCCAGCAATCCGGTCAAGACCTTCATCGTGGTCGACTTACCACAACCATTGGAGCCTAAGAATCCAAAGATTTCCCCACGCCGGATTTGAAAATTGACATGATCCACTGCGGTAAAGTCACCAAATTTGACTGTCAGGTCCTTAGCTTCCAGCGCATAACCATCCGAACCATCATCCGCTAAAGGCGGAATCACCACCGGCTCATAACCCTGTTTCTTTTCCACGGGCAAAAGCTTGATATAGGCTTCTTCCAGACTGCGGCTGTCGGTCTGTGCCAACAGTTCCTCGGGACTACCAGTTTGTAGGATGCGACCTTCATCCATCATCGCCAACCAGTCAAAACCCTGTGCTTCATCCATATAGGCAGTCGCCACAATCACACTCATCTGTGGGCGGACACTACGGATACGGTTAATCAATTCCCAAAATTGTGCACGTGCCAAGGGGTCAACCCCGGTGGTGGGCTCATCCAGGATCAGAAAGTCGGGATCATGAATCAGGGAACAGCACAGACCAAGTTTTTGTTTCATCCCGCCGGACAGTTTCCCGGCCGGACGATCGAGAAATTCATACAGTCCCGTACTTTTGGTCAGTTCATCAATACGTTTTCGGCTTTCAGCAGCATTATGTCCAAACAAACGGGCAACGAACTGCAGGTTTTCTTCAACCGAAAGGGTTTTGGACAAGTTCTTGCCCAAGCCCTGCGGCATATAGGCAATATGCGGACAGACTTTTCTGCGGTGCTTTCGGTCGGCAATATCTCCACCAAGCACCATCAAGCGGCCTTGCTGGACCACCTTGGCACCAGCCAGTAATGCCAGCAGGCTGGATTTTCCCACGCCATCCGGGCCGATCAGACCAATCATGCAACCCGCAGGCAATGCCAAGGAAATCTCCTTTAAGGCTTGGGTTTTGCCGTATTTGAGACTGACCTGCTGAATGTCGGCAACAATGGTGCCCTGTGCAGATGCTGCTGTCATGATTTAACCAGATTACTGAGGAATGCAGGCCAAGGCGCATTCTCGTCAATTTTGATATAGGCTACACCCGGAAGACCAGTTTTGACTTGCTGGATGTATTTCTGCAACAACACTGGATCAATTTTTGCTTTAATACGGAACATCAGTTTCTGACGTTCACTTTCAGTTTCCACCGTCTTCGGCGTGAATTGTGCAGTATCCGCGACAAACGATACCTTGGCAGGAATCACCACATTTTTGGCCGCATCCAGTACGATACGGACTTCAGTACCTATCGCGATACGTCCAGCCACGGTTTCCGGCAGGAAGAAAGTCATATACACATCAGACAGATCGATCAGGTTCATGACCCGTCCACCTGCCGCAATCATTTCACCCGGCTGTGCCACCAGAAACTGGACACGTGCCTTCAAGGGTGCCTTGAGCTGGGCATCTTCAATATCGAAATTGATCCGCTCGATTGTGGCCTTAATGGCATCGACTTGCGAGTGTGCACTCGACACCTGGCTGCGCGCGGCAACAATCGCACTTTGTGCACTGTCCACTTGTGCTCTTGCCGCACTCAGCACGGCTGCAACACTTTTGACATCAGCGCGCTCATCATCCAGCTGCTGTTTAGAGACTGCCCCGTCTTTGGCCAGAATTTCGGTTCGTGCCAGACGATTTTTAGCAGCGACCAGTTCGGTTTCACGCTGCTCGACCATGGCTGCAGCTGCAGCTTTTTCACTGATACGCATGGCCACCTGGGCTTCTGCGGTCGCAATGCCGTCCTGTGCCTGACGCTGCTGGGCCTGAACTTCACGCAGCTGTGCTTCTAGTGCAGAGACTTTAATCCGTGCCAAAACCTGGCCTGGTTCAACAAAATCGCCTTCCTGTACCAAAATTTCTTCCAGCTGACCAGACAATTTACTGGAGATATTGATTTCAGTCGCTTCAATCCGCCCATTGCCACTGACTAAAGCCTGTGTATCCGGCTGGTTCATGTTTTTCCAGACCAGATAGGCCACCAGCCCCAGAACCATAATTGCACCGACAACAGCGAGTTTCTTTATATTCATGTGCCTGCTTACCCAAATTTTATTCTAAAGACATCTTTCAAAATTATTTTATAGGAATCATGTCACCCTCAATATGCAGCACAAGGTAACAGTTGAGCGGATAAAGTGACTTTTCGCTGTCAATCCGCTGTGGTTTAATACTCAGTCGCTTAAGTTGTGTACCCAATTAAATTAAACAGGATCCATATGAGTAATGACATCAATCACCTGATGCTTCTTCATCACCAGATTTCTCGCATTCACTGAAATATCATGTCCTTGACGAACACTCAGATTTCCATCTACCTCAATATGTGCATCTACGATAATCATATCTCCCATTTTACGGGTCCGAATATTATGCACGCCTTGAATACCTTCAGTGGAAAGGAAAGTCTGTTCTATGGCCTGAATTTCATGTTCATCTGCCGCCCGGTCCATCAAATCACTTAATGCTTGCCAGCCAAATTCCCACCCCATTTTAATAATCATCAAACCGACCACAAGGGCAGCAATCGGGTCAAGAATAGGATAACCGAACAAGTTTCCTGCAATCCCGACCAGCACCACCAAAGATGAAGCGGCATCAGAACGGGCATGCCATGCATTCGCTACCAACATACTTGATTTGACTTTTTTGGCAACTTTCAGCATGTAACGAAACAATAATTCTTTGCCTACCAGGGCCAGCATGGCGATATACAAGGCCACTGACTGTACTTTCGGAATCTGTTCCGGATTGAGAATTTTATTGGTTGCCATAACCAGCATTCCAATGCCGACTCCCAACAAAAGCAAGCCTAGAATAAAAGAGGCTGCGTTTTCAAAGCGGTAATGACCAAAAGGATGATCGTCATCTGCCTCTTTTTTACTGTGATGGTTGGCAAACAGTACAATAAAATCAGCCACCAAATCACTGAGGGTATGAATACCGTCTGCAATCAGGCCTTGGGACTTGGCAAAAATCCCGACCACAATCTGAAAGATCGATAAAACCAGGTTAACCCCTACACTCACCCAAGTGGTTTTACTCGCTGCCTGAGCACGCTGTTCTGGACTAATTAAATCATCTTCATGGGTGTCATCGTCAAAATGCTGTACAGACATCGCTGCTCCAGTCGCTCAGTTCACTTGATTATTATCGATTATATATCAGTATGATGGGGTATGAGCTTTATCAAGCACGCATTTTTCTTCAACAAGGCATGCCAAGGTATTTGCAAGTAGAAAAGAGAGAAATAACCCCATTGTCCCAAACTACCTGAGTTCAACTTAATTTGAATGATGATTGAGTATGTTTTAAATGTCGATATTTTCAATATTCAAATAAAAAGGAATGTAATACGCTGAAAAAGACCGAGGTGATGAGTGCTATTGTTGTAATGATCTCTCCATTATAGGTTGTATTCTGCCAGATACAATTTGCAGCGTATCTTTGCTTTTCAGGACCATATACTGTTGCAATGCAAACGCATGAATAAGCTGTTGATACGTTAACAGACCATTGTTTCAGTCCTGATGATTATAACCGAGAATATTTTTTAGCCAACCTGTTTAAATTAAAACCTGATATCGATAATACTTTTAGATAATAATATGTGAAGGTTATCGCATTTTTGTTATAGTATTTAAGTAAGGGTAATCATTCACATTTAGATCCAGTTTTACAAAATTTCGTTGAGAATCTATCCAAAATGCGCAATACAACTCTAGGGTGGCAAACTATATGAGTCAAACAGCGAGTTATTTAGATACTCAATCTATTTTTAATTTAATTGGGCAGCATGCTGAGTTAAGCCTCATATTTCAGATGGTCAGTGAATGGCTAGAAGTCCGGATACCAGATTCAATGGTCTCCATTATGTTGTACTCTGAAACAGAACAAACTTTAAATTTAATTAGTGGTAGCCAGCATTTTTCCAACCGATATATAGAAACGGTCTCTGATCTAAAAATAGGTCCACATGTGGGAGCATGTGGTGCGGCAGCTTTTCACCGCAAACTGGTGATTTGTGAAAATTTAGCGATTGACCCCAACTGGGAAGCTTTCAATAGCCTGATTCAAGAAGAGAATCTCAACGCGTGTTGGTCAATGCCGATTATTAATGCGCAGGGAACCCTCTATGGAACCTTTGCAACCTATTACCGTTCTCCCAAGTGTCCAAGCTCTACTCATATTAAATTGATTACTCATGCCGCGTCTTTAGTTGCCTTGAGTATGGACCTGCATGCAGAACGGCAACAGAGACTGGCGTTAAATGACAAATATCGGTCTTTCTTCACTTACCATCCCGATGCCATTTTTGAACATAATCCTGCAGGTATTATTCTGGATGTTAATCTTGCATCTAAAGACCTCACCAAATTAAATCCGGAACAGACTAGAGGCTTACATTTCTCAAAATTTATCTGCCCTGACTTTCAAGCTATAGTTCAAACTGCATTTGAACAGGCCTTGCAAGGCAACAGCCAACACCTGGAAATTCAGGCAAAGAATGCCTTGGGGGAATGTTACTGGCTAGACCTCACGTATTTACCTCTTCAACAAGCTCAGCAGGTGGTCGGTGTATTTGGGATCGCCCGTAATATTACCGAGCGGCATGAAACCGAAGAAATGTTACGTTTACTGAAACGTAGTGTCGATGCGAATCCTCATGGCATAGTGCTGACCAATGCTTCTGCACACCATGCTATTGAATATGTTAATCCTGCTTTTGAAAGCCTGACCGGTTATAAAAAAGAAGATGTGCTAGGTCAGAACTGTCGTTTTCTGCAAGGTCCTGATACCGACCCGAAGACAATTGATAAAATACGCAACGCACTTCAAGAACAGCAAGAAATCCAGATCACCCTAAAAAACTATCGTAAAGATGGCAGCTGGTTCTGGAATCAGCTGGTATTGGGGCCGGTTTTTGATGACAAAAATTTTTGCACCCATTTTATTGGAATTCAGCAAGATATTACCCAGCAGCGGGCAAATAGCGAATATATCGCCCGTCAGCAGACCCACGATAGTCTAACTGGATTAATTAATCATCATACCTTTGAAGAAATACTGGATACGACCTTCCATTTGCACCATGACAATCACCGATCACTCATTGTCATGTATGTGGATCTAGATGGCTTCCAGCCTTTAAATCAAGGTTTGGGCCACTTCATTGGCGATCAACTTTTGATAGCTGTAGCCAATCGTCTGCGTCAGGTTATCCCAGAAGAGCATATCATTTCACATTTTTCAGCAGATGAATTTGGCATACTGCTAAATAAATGTGATGATTTAAAACAGGTCGCTGTGCTTGCAGAGCAAGTCTTAAAAAGTCTGTCAGCTCCATTTAATATTCATGGTCATAAAATCCATATTAGTGCAAGTATTGGCATTGCAGATGATGATCCTCAAATAGAAAAATCTAACGAATTGCTGCATCATGCCATACATGCAATGAGTGAAGCGAAAAAAGAAGGGGGCAATACCTGGCATTGGTATGCTTTTAACTCTACGCGCACTCCGAAAATCGACTATGTGCTGATGCGCCATGAGTTAATGGTTGCCGTAGAAGAAAAACAGTTCAGGTTAGTCTATCAACCGGTTATTGATGCTGACTCAGGACAATTAAAAAGTGTAGAAGCCTTGATTCGTTGGCAGCATCCGCAAAGAGGTTCCATCTCTCCAGCAGAGTTTATTCCATTTGCTGAAACAACCGGTCAAATTGTAGTGATTGGCCAATGGGTATTACAGCAAGCCTGCCAGGATATCGTCGATTGGAACAAGAAAAATGGCACTAATCTGAGTGTAGCTGTCAATCTTTCCCCGCTACAGTTTAAGCGCACCGGCTTTTTACATGACTTACAAGAAACCCTGGCAGATACCCAGTTGCAGCCCGAGTTGTTAAAAATTGAAGTTACCGAAACCATGTTAATCGCAGGTGCTGACCGTTCGTTAGAAATTTTAAAGGCTGTTCGTGACTTGGGCATCAAAGTCTCTGTCGATGACTTTGGCACAGGATACTCCAGCCTGAGTTATTTACGTACTTTACCTGTGGATGAGATAAAACTCGATCGCAGTTTTATTGAACATTTACCTCAAAATGAGAAAGATGGCGCGATTGTCGCTGCAATTATTGTCATGGCTCATCAACTTGGATTACAAGTGGTTGCTGAAGGCATAGAAACTCAAGCTCAGGCGCAGTTTTTAAAAAACTATGATTGTGACCATTTTCAAGGTTACCATTTTGCTCACCCCGCTTCGCTTAGCGAGCTCAAGCTTAATTATAAACGGGTAGAATTGGTATAAAACTCAATACGCTCTCTCCGCCTAATAACAGATACAGTTGCGTCCGTTATTTTTAGCCTGATAAAGTTTATTATCAGCCATTTTAAAAACCTCGGTCACATCATCTGAGCTTTTAGGCCAAAAGGCAATTCCAACAGATATGGTAATAGGTTCGATAAAATTGAAGTTACTAGATTCGATTGTTTTTCTTAAACGTTCCGCAGCATTATAAGCAACCTTCGTATCTGAAGTCGTCATTAATACAATAAATTCCTCTCCTCCTATCCGACAACAGATGTCTTCATCCCTGAAATTATTTTTCATCAAGCTGGCCAGGGTTTTTAAAACGGCATCTCCTTGACCATGACCATAGCGATCATTCACCTGCTTAAAATAATCGATATCAATCGCTAGCACAGTAAAATCTCGTCCTAAGTTCATCACTTCTTTTAAGAAGATTTGCATCCCCCGCCGGTTATATAAACCGGTCAGTGGATCAGTATTCACATGTTGACGCAATTCAGCAATCTTCTCACTGAAGGTTTGCGAACTGAGTAACAATGAGGTTCTAAACTTTAAAACCTCAAAATACCAAGGATCAACTTGTTTAATGTTCTCCTGAATGTCAGGCTGATTGAGCATGCTGGCCATTTTTGCCAAGCTATTTAACGGTGAAGAAATAAAGCGCGACATTCTCCAGACAATAATAAAAATAAAAATATAAAAAATTAAAATGCCGACTGAGACTTTTAAAAGAATAACGTTAGCCTGCCTAAACAACTCTTCCGTCGGTTGCTGGGAGACGACAATCCAGTTCACACTGGGAATGTAGGCAAAACCTGCCAAATTCTCGATTCCCCGACTATTGATTAACCGGACACTTCCCATGCGAGTACGGATCATATAATCCAGCCCGGTATTATTGATAATTTTTTCTCCGATTCTGCTCGGATCGGGATGAAAAATAATTCGATTATCCTGATCAATGACATACATATAACTTTTCTTAAAGTCATATTCGGTAGAAAGCATTTTCTGGATCAGATTATTTTTTTGTAAATAAATCGTGCCCCCCACCATGCCCTGATATTTTTTATTGCGGTCATAGATCGGTTGAGACAAGAGTACCACCAGATTATGTCTCACTGACCAATAAGGGGGAGAAATATAAATACTTTTATGCTGTAAGGATTCAGTAATTCCCACTGTTTTATATAAAATATGGGGACTCAAGTTTAAACTTTGCGGTGCAAAAGAAATAACTCTACTTTGCTTATCCACAACCAATACACTATTAAATTTGTTGGATTGATGTTTAAGACGCTTTGCTTCTTCTTGGATTAATTGGGGATTAGAAAAATCCTGCCCTAACAGCTCAGCACTATACTTTAATTCTTTGAGCATATCATCGAAATGCTGATCTGCGCTGTTGGCAACCTTTGAAGCATATTTGACATTCACTAAAAGTGAATTCTGAATTAATTGGTCTTTAATGACATAATTGAGAATAAATACAGAAACAATAAATAAACACGAAACACTGAGGATAGTCGAAATCAAAATCAGTTTGCGAAGATTTAATTTAAGTGCCAAAAGAATCTGTTTCAAAAACCTGATCCCAAACTATTGTGACTATATTTATATTTTATAATACATTTGATAAATAAGTTAATAAATTTATGTCTAATAAAGTCGATGCATGCTATTTTTTCAACCTCGGGTTTGAGTGTGCCGATGCATAAGCTACTCAGTAAAATCACGACAAGTTATTGAATAGAAATTAAAACTTAGCTAAACCTGCAAAATAGACCTAAGATAGCCTCCAATTTCAATGGCGTTATTCAGTTGTTCTCAAAGATATTAATACCCTTTGACCAACTATTTCGGATTTATGAGCTGAATAGTTAGGTCTCATACTTAGGCTATTTACCAGAGAAAAAGCCAAGGTACATCATGGGTATATGATCATTTCCTTTCTTTTTTCATAAGCATAAATCCATCGGTTAAATACGATCTCTGATCAGGCATGATCTTGACTAGCTCAAATTTTATCCTGTCAGATCACATCGCTGTTTGCTTTTACAACCCGATATAAAACTTTTCAATCAGCTGCCGCGTTTTCACAAGCAGATTGCTAAACACGTTCTCCCGTTCAAACAGCTTAACCTTGTAATTTGGCAAGTCTTTCAATTCTTCCTTGCGTGGCAAGCGTTTGGTGAACTCATAATGCTCCAGGACGGTTTTCATTGCTTCTGGTTTAAGATTTTCCTCTTTACAGAGATGCTGATAGGCCTGTTCTTTTTCAGCATCCCAGAACTGAGCAAAGGCCGTTTGTACGCTCTGGCCATTGATCATCTTGGGCAGGTTTTCTTCAATAAACTTCTGGATCAGCTCCTGCTTGTCATACAGGGTGATTTCATTGCCAATCAGGTCATAGACCTGAGCTTCATACTTCTTGCGCTTCTGCTCGTCCCCGCTATTGACGGCCAGCTGTAACAGGTTAATGATATAACCAACATTGATCCGGTCACTGTGCAGTAAGTCCAGCTGAAAATCGACATCGTCCAGTACCGACACTTTTTCTTTTTTAGTGGTCTTGCGTACATCACGACATAGATCGGCATACTTGGACGCAAAGTTGGCAAAATGCTGTTTATCCAGTGCAGTCTGGTCCTGATCATATTCAATAAAGGTTTGCAGCTGGGCGTTGTAACGCATCACTTCTCGAAAGGCTTTAATGAACGCCAGCTGCTGATCTTCAGTGATGAGCTCGTCGACACTTTGATAATCAGGGGTAATATTTAGCAGCTTCTGCACCGCTGCTTCATAGTTCTGCTGGATTTCCTCATAGCTCGGCACCAGCACCACTTTTTGTGCTTCTTTGTTGGAAAACAGCGCCAAGGCTTCATCGGTGGTGCGTTTCAGGTTACGGAAACAGATGATGTTGCCGAAAGGTTTCTTGTCGTTAAAGACGCGGTTGGTTCGCGAAAATGCCTGAATCAGACCATGGTATTTCAGGTTCTTGTCGACATACAGCGTATTCAATGGCTTGGAATCAAAACCGGTCAGAAACATATTCACCACAAGCAGGATATCAATCTGTTTCTTTTTGACCCGATCGGCAATGTCACGGTAATAGGCATAGAACTGATCACCAGAATTATAGTTAGTTTTAAACTGCTGGTTGTACTGGGCAATATAGCGATCCAGCTTGTCACGGCTGGACGGATTGATCTGGCTCGGGATATCTGCCGCTTCTTCATGGATCAGCCCGTTCTGTTCATCCACCGGCACGGCTTCATTGGCGGCATAGGAGAAAATCGTCGCAATGGTCAGCGGTTTAAATAACCTGCCCTGCTCTTCATCCTGCTGCTGTTTCTCGGCCTGAACCTTTTCAAACAGTTCATAGTACTGGGTTAAGGTATCGACCGAACTGACACAGAACATCGCCGTGAATTCACGATTACGGGTTTTGGTATCATGCGTCTCGACAATATAGCGCGCAATCATTTCCAGACGCTGCGGATTGTC
Organism: Acinetobacter sp. YH01018; assembly: GCF_013420295.1. Classification (NCBI taxonomy): domain Bacteria; kingdom Pseudomonadati; phylum Pseudomonadota; class Gammaproteobacteria; order Moraxellales; family Moraxellaceae; genus Acinetobacter; species Acinetobacter sp. YH01018. The sequence goes on along the minus strand of NZ_VOYL01000038.1, from coordinate 11,425 downwards.
ATATAGCTCCCGGGTATCAATCCCTTCGACCTCATCATCATAATCGAGGTTGTGCTGCATGCCCTTGGCCGTGTATTTACCCCGGTAATCAATCTGGAACTGCAACACGTTACGGTCACGGATCGCATCGACAATCACATATTGGTGCAGGCATTCATTGAACAGGTAATCTGTAGTGAGTTTCAGGCCGGCTTTAGACTGGCTGTTTTCCTCAAAGATCGGCGTTCCAGTAAAGCCAAACATCTGGGCATTGCCAAAGAACTTCTTGATATTCTGATGGGTCTCACCAAACTGGCTGCGATGACATTCATCAAAGATAAACACCACTTTCCGGTCTTTGAGATAATCAATGTATTCCAGATAGCGATCCGTGCTGATGGCGCGATTGAGCTTTTGAATGGTAGTGACAATCAGTTTGTCATGCCGCTGATCCAGCTGCTTGACCAAAGTATGCGTGCTATCGGTGCTGTCGACACTTTCGGCTTTAAAGGCATTAAATTCGCGTGAGGTTTGCGTGTCCAGGTCGTTCCTGTCCACCACAAACAGGACTTTTTCCACGTCCGGCATTTGCATGATGATCTGACTGGCTTTAAACGAGGTCAGGGTCTTGCCTGAACCGGTGGTATGCCAGATATAGCCGTTCTGATTTGAGTTTTGTACCTGCTGGACAATTTTCTGTACTGCATAGATCTGATAGGGACGCAGCACCATCAGGCTTTTCGTGGTTTCCAGCATGACCATGTACTGGGTCAGCATTTGGGTCAGATGCTGCTGATTGAGAAAAGCGTCGGCAAAGTCGACAATCTCATTGATATGTTTGTTGCTGATATCAGCCCAAGGAAAGGCAAACTCGATGCCTGTGGTGCCGTTGGAGTAATAACGGGTATTGGCACCATTACTAATCACAAAAAGCTGAATAAAACCAAATAGCCCTTGCCCTGCCCAATACGCTTCACGAGTATAACGCTGAGTCTGGTTAAAGGCTTCAGCGATTTCCATGCCGCGCTTTTTCAGCTCGATCTGTACCAGTGGCAGACCATTGACCAGCAGAGTCACATCAAAACGACTGGTGCGACCATTGTAATCACGATGGTCAATAGTGATTTGATTAGTCACCTGATAGATATTTTTGCTTGGATCATCAGACAGAAAAAAGATGTGCCTGCTGCTGCCATCATCAAATTTGACCGGTAACAGATCACGCAGATTCTTGGCCCGTTCAAATACTGTACCAGTATTTAAAAAGCTGATGACCTGTTTCCATTCAGTTTCTGACAGTGGTGCTAGGCCATTGACCTGTTCAATCTGGGTTTTTAGGTTTGACAGTAGTTGGCTTTCATCCTTGAGCGTGACTGAGGCATAACCCAATTGCTGTAGCTGGCCGATCAGTTCGTTTTCAAGTTGGTATTCGCTTTGTACTGTCATTCCCTTTTCCCTCTAAAATCTTAAATTATTCACTTCAATGTTTGTTTAATTAAACTCAAGATATATTCTAAATTTTCTGTATCTGACACGATCACTTCACAATCGCCATTGCCCCAATGTCCAACATTAGTCACATCCTTCGCGATCTGCTTCGGATCATCCAGTTGATTAAAAGGCATATTTAGCCAGATGCGAATTTGCTTTGTCCCAATACTCATATAGACATAGTTACGCTTACCCTTACGGAAGGCGATGTACATTTTCTTGGGATGAACATCTAAATCGGTGGTTAAGCCCAGAATTGAGTCCCTAAATTGCTCATATAGCTCTTTGATGTCATCGGACTTCTCCGCCAAGTGATAGGCTTCATCATATTGCTGGATTTCTTTGGCAATCTTTTGAATATCTTCAGACTCAACCTTTTGCACTTGCTTGATTGAAGGCGCTGATTTGGCTTTCTGCAATGGATTGACTGAAACAATTCCGCCTTGATAACGTTTGATTTCCCACAGCTCAATGCCTAAATCTTTAAAGTTGGTAGACTGCTTTTGAAAGTCGGTAAAGCTCGGTGAAACAAAGATGATTCGGCTCTGTGACCAATCCACATCCTGACGTTTAAGCTGTTTGCTCTGGCTCTCATTGTACTCAACGATAAAATCTGCCTTATAGTCGAGCATTAGATTCAGATAAGAAACGCCTTGATCAATCACGCTATAATTGCGTTCACGCTTGTATTCGATAATTACGAAGGCCTGACTTTCGGGATCGAAAGCCAGTGTATCGATACGATTGTTCTTGATCGTGAACTCGGACTTGATGAATTCCAAACCTGTAAAACTGTAAAGATTGCTTTCAAACAGGCTTTGAATCTCTCTTTCCAGACGAAAAGGATCTTCTATAAGTTCTACTAATGACTGTGCTTGGGTTTGATAAAGCTGCATTAAAAATCTCGAATTATTTATTCTTCAAATGTTTGTCTAAGCGGATTACTCAAAGAAACGCTATATAAAAGTTTTAATCTCTGAATTGTCATTGGAATACCATTTTCGGTTTTATGGAGCATGGCGTGACAGTTAGGACAGACTGGTCTTAGATCCTCTTTAGGATCTACTTCATACTCTTCGCCAATCGTGTGCAAAGGCTTAAGATGATGTACGTGGATGAAATCTTTAGCAAATGAGCCATACATATGTTCAAAGCTTAAGCCACAGACATAACAACGTGTTCCATGAATTTCTATACATTTAGCCCTTGCTTCAGGGTTACGCTCATATTTATTCACTAGAACCGTTTGCTTAGCTCCTTCAGGAAAGGTTTCATTTTCTAAACCTGCTTCATCTGGATAATCGTATTCAATACGATCTGTCTGAAATTGATCAGCAATAAAATCTAATAGTAATTTAATCGGGTGATTGAGCGCTTTGTTGCGGTCTGTTCTTCTTGCTTGGAGTGTATCCGTTTTAGGCAATAACCCACTTTGAATAAAATAATCACGAGTCAATGACGTTTTATCCAATTTACAGACTTTCTGAAAAACTGAAAAATTCCCTGTATATGAGTCAATTTCCTCTTTCATTTTCCAATATTTGCGCTGTTCAATTGGATAGTTATTACCTGATTGATCAAGCACTTTAAATTGATACATCACCTTTGAAACAGGTTGAGTGACATAGATATAAACATGATCCCCTAATTGAAAACCTGCATTTTGATTTTCTGCGTGATTACTCCAATAAATGACGGGTAATTCTTCATACGCACTTTCTAAATCAAATTCTTCGTATTTAACGCTTATTAACCAATTTGCCATTCTATTTTTCAACCTTACCCCTTACGAAACGATGTTTCTCATCTCCTAAAAGGAGATGGGAAAATCCTTTAAACAAACATCTGCTGCAACAAACCTTTTTTCCACTGTTTCGCTTGTTCAATTTGCTGTGCCACCACTTCAAGTTTTTGGTCGATGGCAGGTAAGAAATTAGCGATTTTGGTTTGTTCTTCTAGGCAAGGTAATTTAATTTCCATTTTTGAAATCATATCCATTCGAACAGAATCCACAGAGTTTTTTGCAGATAGTCTCTTCACTCGATCATAAAAATAATTAGAAAAATAAATATATAGATACTTACCTATAAGTCTTTCAGAAAACTCGTATAGACAATATACACGTTGATGAAAATCAAATTTATCATTGATGTAATGATAGTTTTTCCCAACGCCAACACCATCTCCTGATGTCAAAATTGCCTCACAATCCATACTGTATGAATTAATTTTTTCAACAGTTTGAGATCGCACAAAAAACGGATACAACCCATCATCTACTTTATTTTGTGTATCTTTATTTCCTGTAGTAATTTTGCACTCATTACCAATATATGAATTTTCCCACTCCCCAAACTCACTACCATCATCCGCTTTAAAACGAATCTGTTGACTAAACAGCTTCTGCATCATGCCCTGTTTATATTGGCTCAGCAGCTCATGTTTTTGCGTGAGTTGGCTAATCTTTTCATCCACTGCGGAAAGAAAAGAGGCGATTTTGGTTTGTTCTTCTTTCAATGGAAGATAAGCAGAAACCTTATTTAAAGAATCTTGACCAATATTAAATCTTGTACTTCCACCACTGAGTTGAGTAATTTGATCTCTTAAGGAATCAGTCTTTAGGAGACCATTCATAAAGATTGGATCGTATTCCTTTTGTGCTGATCCACGAATCACAAATCCACCAAAGACAACAGGATCTTTGCCTAGATAAACATTAGACTGTCCAACTTCCTCACGAGTTTCAGAACTTCTTTGAAAAAGTACATCACCGTATTTAACTAAGTTCTTATCAATTTCCTTTGAAGTAATATTTACTGAGCCAATAATTGAATCGTAAGTAATGCCATTTGGATTATTGATAATATCTAAAACATTAATGAATTTAATCCCAGAACCATATTGTTCCTTTGATGCATTTACTCCATTTTTGAAAATAAATAAATCTTGAAACAAGGTTTCAGACCAATCCCCATCAAACGCTTTAAAACGTAACTTAGGTACAGACATTACTTCACCTCCGCAAACGGTGAAGCAATGCCTAGCTCTTTGCAGAAATCCGAAATGATGGCATCGGTCTTTTGGTTGTCTTGTTCCAAAGCTTGAAGCTGCTGGGCAATCATATCCAAATCAATCTCGGCTTCCGCTTCAAAGGTATCCACATAACGCGGAATATTCAGGTTGTAATCGTTATCTTTGACTTCTTGCAAGGTCGCGACATGCGCATATTTTTCAATATTTTCACGCTTTTCAAATGCCGCAATAATATGGTCCAAATGCTCAGACAATAACTTGTTTTGATTCTTCTGCTTTTCAAAATCATTGCTGGCATCAATAAACAAAATATTGTCTTTATGCTCACGGTTTTTCTTCAACACCAAAATACAGGTCGGAATCGAGGTGCCATAGAAAATATTGGCGGGTAGACCAATAATGGCATCCACCACGTTCATCTGTTCAATCAAATACTGACGAATCACGCCCTCACTCGAACCACGGAACAATACGCCATGCGGTAACACCACCGCCATGGTGCCATTGTCATCCAGTTGATACAGCATGTGCTGTACAAAAGCCATATCGGCTTTAGAACTTGGCGCCAATTTGCCATACGCGGCAAAGCGTTCATCTTGTAAAAATAACGGATCGGCAGACCATTTTGCAGAAAATGGCGGATTCGCTACCACCGCATCAAACTTTTTATCTAAATGCTGCGGACGGGTTAAAGTATTTTCCTGCTTGATGTCGAACTTGGCAAAATGCACATCATGCAGAATCATGTTCATCCGCGCCAAGTTGTAAGTGGTACGGTTCATCTCCTGACCATAAATCATATCCACATCTTTGACTTCACGTTTTACCCGCAGCAACAAAGAACCCGAACCGCAGGTTGGGTCATACACTGAACGTAAACGCTCTTTGCCTTGGGTGACAATTTTAGCCAGTAAAGTCGATACCGTTTGCGGGGTATAGAACTCACCAGCTTTCTTGCCCGCACCTGATGCAAACTCACCAATCAGGTATTCGTAAGCATCACCCAGTACATCGGCTTCAGTATTGGAAATATCAAAATCAATGTCGTCTAAATGACTGAGGACTTTCGCCACCAGTTCATTACGGTCACTGGCATTATTGCCCAGCTTAGTCGAATTCAGATCCAGATCTTCAAACAGGTTGGCAAAGTCATCGGCAGAGTCGGTGCCTAAAGTACTTTGTTCAATCGATTTTAAAGTCGCAGTTAAATCATCCAGAATAAACTCGCCCTGACGACCACGCTCAGCTAAGGTATGGAATAGCTGTTTTGGCGTCAGCGCATAACCGACTTCGGCAATTGCATTCTTTTTGATTTCTTCGATATAAGGCACATGCTCAGGATGGTTTTCATCCAGCTCAAGAAAACTGAGGTCTTCGCCATCTAGCAATTCATTAGCAAAATTAACCGACTTTTCCGATAAATATTTAAAGAAAATAAAACCCAGAATGTAATCCCGGAATTCATCTGCCCCCATGGTGCCGCGCAAAGTATTGGCAATATTCCAAAGTTGTTTTTGTAGCTGTTGCAGTTGTACCTGGGTCATGCAGAATCCATCAGTTTAATTTTTAACAATAAGTATAGTTTAGCTTAATGATCAAAAGCTTTCAGCGCGATGTGACATCACTTTTCGCTTTGATTGTACTTTTTCAAATATTGCATTGAAATGCGAGACAGATGATAAATGTTGTAGCAAGTTGCTACACGCTTTAAATCAGCACTGGCCCAAAAATCTGGCTTGAAGCCTTGCCATAAAAGTTGTAGTAAGTTGCTACACTTTTTAAATAATTTCTTTACCAAAAATCTCATTCAAACGTTCGCGATTTTCCTGCACGAAATTGGGATCATTTTTCAGCTTATATTTCATCTCTTTCTTGAAATCACTCATGGAGGCACCCGCCACAGCAAAATCCATTTGAAACATAATATCGTTCACAATCACGTTGGCCTGTGAATCGGTGAGGCAACCTTCGATCTTAAACCATTTGCTGAACTGTTTATAATTCGGATCATTGGCATAGATATACCAGGAACGCACTGTCAGATCGAACTTTGCCCCCAACTCTTTCACAATGGCATTATCATCAAAATCGACATCCAGGTAGATCTGGGTCTTTTCGTTGCTGTGCGGGATCACCGTTTCAGTATGTCCATTCACAATTTTAAAGCGCACACCCACCACAGGACGGCCTTTCTTGATGGTGTCATATTCGAGTTTAAGGCTGGTTCTTTGATTAATTTCTTCAACAATCTTATCCAGCACATAACGTCTGAAGTCGACCCAGCGATCATATTTTTTTTCGCCAATGTCAGTAAGTGCCTTGATATTTTCCAGTGACAGTTCAACCTCATAGCAGTCTTGATTGGCATATTTGAACTCGTTTTTAATAAAGTAGGAATACAGGCTCATACTGGTTACCGAGTCTAAAGCAAATAAATCCTTTAATTGGTAAGTGGTAAAATTGCCGCTTGCCAGACGGGTAAAATAAGGTAGTACTTCACTGGTAAAACGGATCTGCAAGGCATTTTTGGCATCATCTTCCCAACGCAGTTCTCGAATAATTGGAACTACCGAATGGACTTTTTTAACCTTGCGCTTGCTTTCATCTACGGGTTCTTCAATGACAAAATGGGCCACCCGGGAGGACAGCTCTTTATAGATCCGGTCAATCGCGACATTAATGGAATTCTTTTTATCCAGACCCAGCAATTCGCCTAAATCATCTTTATGCAAATAAATGTAGGTTTGCTCGGTAATTTCACGATCTTGATTATTTTTTTCACCATAGTTGGCCACTGCCATCGCATAAAGTAACGCTTTGTACTCATTGGATGACAGTTCGATCGGTCGGATCAGTCGATTGCTGGTACTGACCACGCCATTATGTCGAATATTGCCAATACAATACGGTAAGTATTCTATTTCTTCTTGTTCATTCAGCTTGTTCATAGGTGGAAAAAAAAAGTTATTTTCTACATGTTATACACAAAAGTGGAATCTCATGCAAATTATCCACCATTTTAACTCAGGCAAACCGATCCTTGGCCAAGAAACTCTTAAATCCCAAGCTAAGAGTGGAAAGCTTGTCACTCTGTTTTGCCATTTAAAACACTTTTTAAACATGAAGTGGAAAGCTATATTAAAAATTCACTTTTTAGTGACAAAGCTTCCACTTTTAATATTTCTCAGAGATCTTTAAGTCAGCTAAAAAGGGAAAAAAACCATTAAGCCCTGTAATAAAGTGGAAAGAATAATAAAAAATACACCTTAATAGTGACAAAGCTTCCACTTTTAGACAGTCCAGAAGTGAAAATGTACAGTCGCCTTGATGAAATTAGCAACAAACAGTTTATCCACAGGATAAAAATATCAAAATGACAAGCTTTCCACCTTTAAGGTCAAATAATTCAACTTATCAACAGATTAAAATATTGAATTTAAATAATTTTGTAAGATAAATTTAAGTTTTTTTTTAAACCCGTGACAACCCTTCCACCATAGTGACAGACCTTCCACCTTTCAGTGACAGACCTTCCACCTTTTAGTGACAGACCTTCCACCTTTTAGTGACAAGTCTTCCACCTTTCAGTGACAAACCTTCCACTTTTCGGTGACAAACCTTCCACTTTAAAATCTATAAGATATTGATTTTAAAAAATAAAAAAGTGCTCTAATTATAATTAACTAATTATATTAATTAATACTAATTATAATTAGCTAGCTATATTTTATAAAAAAATCAATTTGTTTGTTTTTTATTCATAATCAGATTATAACTTCAAACTAAGCTCAACAAGGTGTAGCAACTTGCTACAAAGTTCTTTATATTACAATAACTCAAGTGAGGATAATTATGACAACTCGGTCAACTAAAATCATTGCAGTGGCAAATCATAAAGGTGGTTGTGGAAAAACAACCACAGTCGTTCATCTAGCGTCTGAACTAGCCGACTTGGGTAATAAAGTATTGGTGATAGATTTAGATCCTCAGGCCAATGCAAGCTTACATATCGGATCAAGACATCCAAGTGAAGTTGAAACCACGTCGGCTGAATTACTACTGGGTGATTTAAACCTATTATCGGATGCCCTGGAAGAAGAAACCAATTTCAAAAACGTTTCTTTAATTTATGGTTCACTCAATTTAGGTAAAGCTGAAGATCAACTCAAAGATGATGCCCCAAGACCATCTGAAGAACTCTCCAATAAGTTGGAATTATTAAAAGGATTGTATGACTTCATCCTGATTGACTGTCCTCCAAGCCTAAAACTGCTCACCAGTAATGCATTGGCAGCCTCTACCCATGTGATGGTACCAATTGAGTCAGGTTCACAATATGGCTTGTATGGAGTAACTGACTTGATTAACCATTTAAGTAAAATCAGACGGGTCAATCCTGAGTTAAAACTTTTAGGCGCCTTGTTGATTAAACATGATGAACGTCAAAACGTCTGTAAATTGATTAGAGATGAAGCTTTAAGCCAAGTCGGTGAACTGTTAAAAACCACCATCCCTATGAGTACTAAAGTGAATCAGGCCGCAATTTTGCAACAGCCTTTATTCAGTGTAGATAAAAACGCTAAAGTTCGTAAAGCTTTCCAAGATTTAGCCAAAGAAATCATCAATCGTGTTGAATAAAAGCCTGCTGAGAATATTATGGTAAGTACAAAAGAATTGCTGGCACAACGTTTACAGCAAAATACTCAAAAGCATCAACAAGCTCAGCAAGAGCATGTTAATGATGTGAAAGAATTGCGTCGTAATGTACAAATTACAGATATCCAGCCAAGCCCAAATCAGCCAAGAAAAATATTTAATCCACAAGATATAGAAGACTTGGCAGCATCGATTGAAGAAATTGGCTTGTTACAACCAATTGCAGTGCGACGGATCCATGACAAATATGAATTAATCGCTGGTGAAAGACGCTTGAAAGCGCATCAAATTCTCAATAAAAACACCATTGAAGTGATTGTGATTGATGCATCTGATGAAGAAGTAGCACTGTTAACGCTAGCGGAAAACCTAAAACGGGAAGACTTAACTGATTATGAAATTTATGTGGGCTTAAGTTCACTGGATGAGAAACTAAAAAAGAACAAGCAAAAACTGGCAAAATCCTTAGGCATGAACCGGGAAGATATGTATAAATATTTATCTTTCGAAAAATTACCTCAAGAGCTGATTGAAGATTTAGAGCAACAACCGGCATTGCTGGCACGAACTGCCGCAACAGCAGTCAAAAAGTTTCTCTCCGATTATGAAGAAAATTACAGCAATGCTAAAAAAGCACTGCTAGAAGCCTGGGCGAAATTACTGAAAAAAGAAGTAGAGCAAACAAAACTGGCAGTATTGGCAGAAAAAATTCTCAAATCGAAAGAAACCAAACAACCCATTAAAACGTCAATCGTGCATAAAATCGAATATGAGGGGAAAGTCGCTGGCAATATCAAGTTTGATCACAATACTTTAAAAGTATCATTAAAGATAAGTGAATTTGATGATCAAAACTTACAGGAGCTGGAAAACCTGTTGAAAAAAATGCTAAATCAGTAATAGAAAAAGGTGTAGCAAATTGCTACACCTTTTTCATTAAGTCGTGAACAATTAGCACCTAAATCAGGATAAGCAGTACTCAAACTAAACGATTATTGACTCAATCAGAATTTAAATAGCTTAAGAAAAATGGGTGACTAAAAAAATCATGCTTAGTATTTAAATTTGAAGTATTTATATATTTTTTGAATTCAGATGCTATAAATTTTCTGGTTTTTTATTCGAAAATAAAAATGTTAATTCAATTTAAAAAGATTTTTTCTTAATGCTCACCATATTGTTTCAGCAGAAATTATGCCACTTGAATCGAATACTTTTTCAGTGCTGATAAAAACCTTGTCAATGAGTCAGGGAAATAAAGAGGTGATCAATATTGATTTTGATGATTATGAGTTTGCCAATGCATTGATCAGTAAAATCAAAAAAGTCCTGAAATAAAGTTCTATTATATAAATACATGAGCGCTACATAATATAGATTTAGCTCTCAATCCATATTTAGCTCGCTATTCCGGTTAGGATGCTATAAGTGAGATGGGAAATGCTTTTCTGGGGAGAAAAGGTATCTGATAATTATTTGATTACATAACCTGAGTTCGATATAAAAAGAGTAGAAAAAAAGCCCTGTATTTGTAACATATTGGTTTTCAAGACAAAATGTTATAAAACAAGGCTTTTCAATGGATCATATTACCGAATTATTTTGTATATTGGATGATTTCTGCAAAAAATTTAATGAATCTTTAGAGAAAGCCTTAATTTCTGATCAAAAAACCAGAATAAAAAAGTCAGCCTTAAGCTTGTCTGAAGCAATGACCATTGTCATTTTATTTCATCAATCCGGGTTTAGATTCTTCAAATATTTTTATTGCCAAATGATCCTTCCATTCTGGAAATCTGCTTTTCCTAAACTTCTGAGTTACAACCGATTTATTGAAATCATGCCTCGTTGTTTGCAGGCTTTGAGTAGTTTCTTCCATCAAGTGAAAGGAAAAGATACAGGAATCAGTATCATTGATTCCACTAAGGTGATCACCAAGCTGTTTATGTGTGGTGAAAAGAGAATGATGAAATTCAATTTGGATGATCGTTCATTTAGTAAAAGCTAGGTATACAAGGTGTTTGGCGTGGTAAGAATAAACAAACTACCCGTAGCCGAGATGATCAAAAACGAGCAGATGATTTAGTGAAACGTAATTTTAGTGCTGATCATCCAAACCAACTATGGGTCAGTGACTTTAGTGTGCCGCAGCAAGCGGCGTAAGAGATGAGGGTATGGCCCCTCGCTATCGGCTTGCAGGAGCAGGTAGCAAACCACCATAAGCGGCTTGGATCAAAAGTCCCGGTCGTGAGCGTTATGGAAAAGG
>NZ_VOYL01000037.1:0-29670 GCF_013420295.1 Acinetobacter sp. YH01018 | reverse complement strand
GAGATCCATGCACGTGTAGCAGTCCTTAACAGATTTACGGAATTAGGTCGCCCACTTACCCAAGTTACGCCTTAAATTTGGATCAATTAGGGGCGCTTTGCATTTCAAATCTTTGTGCAACAAAGCCCCTACCAATAACAATAAAAGATCTTTTATCATTCAAAAACTGCTCTTCTTTTTATCGGATATAAATAGTAGCAACGTTCTCAATAGTCGGGCATCATCTGCCTAAAATGCCTTAAATAATCTCCCATTTTATAGATCTTTTTTTCTTGGATAACATGGCGAACAAAATCAAGTTCCCGATAGTCCTTATCTTCAGATTTTAGATTTTCTAATACTGGATCTGATAAAGGGCGCTTTTTAATATCTGAACGCTTTATTGTGTATCACAATGGTTTCAATTACTTATCAATAATACACGATATGATCAAACTCATATACTCGGTTAAGCTCAGTTATATACAGGCATAAAAAAAGCCTAAACCATTGAGATTTAAGCTTCATTTACTTATATATCGTCGGTGGCGACAATTGAACAAATTACCTAAGTAATTGTTTTATATTTATTAAATTTTATACAAAAAACTTAGTGTACATGACAGTGTACAAATTATATGTTGCTGGCCTATTTTCTTCGGGTTTAGTTGCTATATCGGGAGTCAAATTAATATAAAAATAACTCCCCTCGCACGCCCACGCCTTTTATTTTAAATATTGCCTGCACTGGTGTATCGGTTTGCTGTGTTTTTTCGCTCCCATCATTTGATTGAAGCGGAATAGAGTATTTAAAGCTGCTCCTCTTATTAGTGGATCAGGTACGCACTGGTACATGGTACGCAGTCAGTACGCACCAAAACAGCATATTTAAAATGCGTACCCATCCACATTTAGAATGCCAATGGGGTCAGATTTAGAATCTTGCATTTTGTGGTGAAGCAACTAGTGACTTTAATGTATGAAGTAGTGACTTTAAGCAACTCACTCAGCGAATATTCGCATTTCAAATGCCGAATTAACTTGGTCGCGTTTTAAATGTGAGTAAGTTTGCTCATATCCCCCAGTGGGTGAATGCTCCCCGATCCGCTTACTACACTTTTAAGGCAGTTAAGAGGTATTGCTCACTTTTGAGCATCGGCACTGTACGAAAATTTCGTAGTTTATTGCTATTGAGTTTAGCGAATGCAATTTTGCGCCGTCATGGTGTGGAACCTTATAAAACCTAATATTCAAAAGATGCCCAGGGTGTTGACATTTGTTGACATTCAAACGCTTTGAACCTGTAAACCTGTTATTTAAAGCGCGTACATGCTAAGAAATGCTAAGGCTAGAACCTCACAAAACCTGACATTTGAACCCAGCAAAACCCAACGATTGAACCTGATAAAACCTGAAATCATAACAGCGTGATTAAGCATTATTTAGTGATACGTAGTGATACGGATTTGCTAGACGTAGCTAGACAAAAACATATTTATAAATTGCCTGTATACCTTATGTTTATTGGCTTCCACTTATTTATTGAGGCAGTATTGTCTATCAAATTTAAAATATGCTGTATCACTAATTAATCTGATCTATTTAAGTGCTTTTACCCTTACGTACCCTTACAAGATAGGTTTTCGTCACAAACGGCGTAAACCTTTCTGTGCCTATATTTGAGCGTGGTTTTGATGGTCTTTTTAATGTGGTGCTGTAAGACAAAAAATAAGGGGGAAATTCTTTACGTAGCTGTACAAAACAAGGGGCTTTCCTTGATGAAACTTGATGGAATAGGATTTCCTCAAAATAGTGGTAAACCTTTCTACATATAGCTTTTAAGGTGTTTTGATGGTCTTTCTACTGGTGACCCATCAAGGTAATTAAATAAATGCTGTAGAGAATAATTTAAGGGTGTTTTGTTTTACGTTGTTTTACGAAATCAAAGCCATTAAATCGCTGTATGCCTTGCTGTAACTGGCATAGGCGGAATTTCTTATAAGTACCATGTAAAACAAAAATTACTTAGATGTACTTAGATGAAATAAGCCATTTACCTTGATCAAATAGAAACTTTTTCACATTTCTTGCTTTACGTAGCTATACGGATTGAAATTAATAAAATGGCTGTATGCCTTTCTGTGCTTGGCTTACATAGCGATTTATGCAGATGGGCTGTAAAGCAAAATAAATTTACCTTGTTGTACCTTGTTGGAATGGTGGAAATGGCACGTATTACGTTGATGTACGTTGATGAAATAAGGCTTCTTCTTTGACGTACTTAGACGGAATGCAGTTTTATGAAAAGTATATAAAAGGGCTGTGTTCTATGGCTGATAAGGCTTATAGGCGATTTTATAGAATATTTACGGCGTACCTTGTCAAAGTAAATTTTTAGCCAATTTAGGTTGACCTAGGTTGACGAAATAGGGTTTTCATAAAACAGCCTAAAGCCTTGCCGTATCTGCTTTTGAGTGAGTTTTTGAGTATTATTTTTAATATATGTCGTCCACCTAAAATAAGGATAATCTTGTTGGACGTAGCAGGACAAAGTTAATGTTCAGTTAAAACGCCGTATGCCTTGTATAGCTTCGGTTTGAGTGCATTTTTATAAGTGTTTTTTTGAGTACCTTGTCCAACAAATACAAAAGGTCTGTCGTACAAGATTTTGCGACACGTAGCGACACAGAATTGATTAATTTACCTTGACGTAGCTTGACGAAACGCAACTTTAACAAAATGGCTGTAATGCTTATATAGTAAGGCTTTGACATTGTTTTTATGGTGCTTTTTGGTGGGGTGCTGTCAAGGTAAATTAAAGGTATGTTGTATAGCTAAAAATAACTAACTTATGACTAGGTTTAGCTATTTGGTATAAATTTTAATTTAAGTAAACTATTAATTAAGTTTATCTAACAATTTGATTTAATTAACATTATTTGAATTTTTGATATATTTCGCCACTGAATATTATTTGAATAGTGTACAAAATAATCAACAGAAACTGCTGTAGTTTCTCAATTGCCTACTCCATGGCTAATTGTTTATAAGCCCACGTTGTCTTTCCTGTAGTGGGCTTTTTTTTTGCATGGATTTTAATTGTCATCATGCCTTAGATGGGTAGCATTTCAAATGCCACCCTTTCGGATTTGAAATCCAGTAGGGTGCATTCAACTTATTGTTATCAAAGCAAAGCTCAAAATTGAGCATTCATGCCAGGTGAATATAATTTGTTGTTTTTACAGGTAAACGCAAAATTGCGTTTTGTCTAATTAGACTGCACCGATCTAAAGCTGTCTAAAGCTACTCATTCGGTTATCACGATTTCCATGATGGTTGAATCTGTATGGTGATAATGACCACTCAGCCAATAAAAAAGCTCCCCATATTTAGGGAGCTTCGATTAAAGCAATTGCAGCTCATCGGCTCTAATCTCTGTCACTTCCCTATCTGCACCGCTTTGGTTTTTCCACTTCCTTGTACGCAATGAACCCTCAATATAAACCTTTCCGCCTTTCTTGAGGTACTTACTGGCAATCTCGGCTAAACGGTTGCTGGTGGTAATCCTGTGCCATTCTGTAGCCTGTTTACGTTCGCCTGTGGTCTTGTCCTTCCAGTGGTCAGTAGTCGCCACGCTGAAAGTAGTAACGCTGCCACCATTGGGAAATTGCTTTGTTTCAGGGTCACGACCTAGAACGCCCATTACTGTAACTCTGTTTAAGTTTGCCATTGGTTCAATCTCTTAATCTGTTTGTACTTGTATGTGTGTATTTTTAGGTGGACATGGTGGACAAAGTGGACATGTGCTTATATATGTTTGATATTAAATAATTAATACTGTCCACCAATAGGAAAAACAGCATATGAAAAAAGTGGACATAAAAATTATAGTAGGTGGACAAGATATATTTACCCTAAATCGTGTCCACCTTATGTCCACCTATTAAAATATATATGTTCATATAGGGTGGACATAATAATATCTATATATAACAAAGTATTAACTATAAATATTATTCCAATGTCCACCATGTCCACTTCGTCCACCTTATAAAATCTGTTTTTAGATTTCGCTATCTAGGTTCTGCATAGCCTCAATGCTAAAGTGCATCATTCTGGGCCGTGTGCCATCAGGTAGGGTATTGCTAGACTTCTTCACGTATAGCTTTTTATCTCCCTCAATAAATCCTTTTATCCAGTCGTGTTTAATCAATACCTTTTTGACGTTCGCCTCGTTCATACCTATACACATTTCCTTTTTAAACATCGTAGGCGAAACAAGATAAACTTTGTCCTCTGGGTCGTAGTAGCCGACACGGTTATGAATACGTGGCCGGACGACTTCGCCGTCTGCCTGCCTGATTATGGTTAAGTCCTCAAAACGGCTTGTTCCGTTGGATTCAAAGAACGCCTTGATATGCTCCAGAATCTTTGTTTCCTCCATGTTTTCGCCACTGCCTAGACTTCCTAGCCAATTATTAAAACATTGCGCTATAGCCTCGAATGCACGTCCTTGCTGCCATCCTGTAATCCCTGCCTGTGTTGCCAGTTCACCAGCCACCGCCACCAATGCAAAACGGCGCAAAACACGGTTGGCCTGTCCGTTCTTTGCTTGGGTATGCTGCTCAACAAAGCTGTCTAATAAGTTCTGGGCCTGCTGCATAACTGTATCTTTATCGCTGGTCAGATACTCAAGCCACTTGATGCCTGCATGTCCATAATGTTTTGATGCCAGCTCATTGACTCGATTGCCCACATCGCTTGAATTGCTGCCATAGTTGATACACTCAAATACGCCGTAGCCTTTGCCTGCATCACTAGGTAAATGAGCAAAGCGCAGCAATAAGCCTGCATCCAGTTCGATATTGCCACGCCGTAAATGGTCTTCCAGTGTAATCTCGCCTGTGGATGTATACATAAGTCCGAACTGTTTAGAATCTTTGTTCTTGCCTGCTTTGGTGCTTCGGGCCTTGCCTTGTCCACCTGTAAGCATATAGACAATATCCGATACAGCTTTAGGGGTGGCCTGTCGCAATTCATCCAGATTTAAAAAGCTGTCATTTCTCAATTCGGCTTCATTCTCTAAAGCGTTGTCGGTGGTTCTCCATGACTTCGATATATGCTTAGGGTTGCCCCATACGCTGCACGATGCCTTAGTGATGGTACTTTTGCCGTCTGTGGATGTGCCGTATATATGAAATCCACCGCTTTCAATAGCCAGTGGGGTTACAAGCTGGCCTGAGAATGCACATGAGAATGCCAATACAGCCAATGAATGAGGCTCAATGAGTCGGCTTAGTTCCTGCCATTCTGCAAAGTTCCCCGAAGCGGTATAGGGACTTTTGCTATCACTGTGAAATAACAGTTCTTCATCTTCACTATTGCCATAGGTTTTATTGGGTGTAGCAAAACAGTAGCCATGCCATCCTGCACGATCTACACACCTAAAACGCTGCTCTATTGGGTAGTCCTGAATGTAATTGATAAATACATTCTTTTTGTAGGCTTGGCGCGGTGGCATCAATCCATGATTAGCGATAATCTTTAATGCTTCCTGTGCTTCACCCATGAAATGCTCATAAGGGATGAGTAGGCGGTGCAAGGTATTATCTTTATCGTGGAACTGAATAACGCGCTTCCAGTTATCATTGTTCTGGCTTCGGGCTTCACCCAAAATGATTGCAGAATGAGAAATAAAGGTACGTGTCTGCTTAACTTCGCCGTCATCATCCCTTTTTTCCTTTATCAGATATAAGCCACTATCCATGATGTACAAAAATGAATTGTCATCCATCTTGAACGGCTTGGCTAAATGGCCTTTAGGTAAACTGGTCTTTTCGGGTAAAGCCTCTATCGCTTCATCAAGAAACGCCAGTATTTCGGCTGTGCCATCCTCTTTATTGAACTGATAAAAAAACTCACTCACACCCATTTTTAAATACTGGTTAAGCAATCTTACAGCCGTGTTTTGTTCCAATGCTTTGAATGGCTCGAGGTGCATTTGCTCAGGTGTGACAGGTAGATAAAGCTGCTTATAGCCTGCCTGTGATAGCTGGTTAATAACAAACTGTATTTGTTCAAAATCAAAGGCTTTGAGTTCTGTTTTATGGTTGCTGCATAGGGTAGGTAGTAGCACCAATACAACGGCGTAGCCAGTCTGTGCGACTTTAAAGAATGCCTCTAGGCTGTAGGTGATAATGACAGGCTGGGCATGGTCAAAATCACCATACCTTGCAAAACCTTTAGCCAGTCCATCAGGAATGACAGCCACACGATGCCCATCCTGCATGACAGCACATTGAACAAGATCCATTTGCCCATCATAGATAGGCATAATCAAAGGCTGTGCATAGGTGACGCCGTTTATATCCACATTGCCATCATCAACATAAATCGGCTGCTCAGGACTGCCAAAACGCTGTATTAATGGATGTGATGAATAAGCATCATTAAACGATACAAGCTGTGTGCATTCGTTTAAAATGTCATCGGGTGTTATTAGTTCTTTGGGGTGGTCATAATCAAGCATTGTGGCTACCTTCTTCACCATCAAATGCCATCGGTAAGATAGCTTCAATCATTTCTAGTTTTGTTTGAATTTCAACAATAAGATTGGCAACAATTTCTGCTTTAATCATTAGTCTGTTGCCACCTTCAAAACATTGAAAAGTAGCAATAGAAATATCCTTTGCACTTGCTACTAATTCAAAAGCCACATCTTGAGCATTTAAATGATTGGCTTCGGGATGGGGTGCAAAAAAAGCACTTGTACTACCTAAAGATGAGTTATAGGCTTTTTTGATTTGATTCGACATGATTACACTCCCCATACTTTTTTAAGCATTGAGGAAATGCGCTGAACTAATCCCTGTTTTTGTGCAAAGTCTGCGGATTGGATGCGCTGGCGTGTAATTTGATGGATAGATTTAGGCATGAGCTATGCCTCCTATTAGTTTTGAGTTTTGAGGATTCACCATAACTTGAGAAATTATGGTGAGGGGATTCACTCTCGGTCTAATAGTACCGCCCGACATATTCGCCATTGCTGACTTATTTTGTCGTGTCATCCCCTCATAGAGGGTATACAGCCTTGTTTGTGTAGCTGAAACACTTGCGCTTGATTCTTGCACAGCTTGAGAGGCTAGGCAAAACTTAGGCACAATAAAACCACAATGACGCTGTGGGGTGACGCTATTAGATTTTGAGAGGTCTACAGCATAACCATACTTAGGCATGTTAGCAATATTCTTTAATTGATTTTTCATGCTCAAAGCTCCTCTTGTATGATTTCAATTACTTCAATCATTTGCTCTTTTATCTCTGCCATTGAGAAAACTTTGCCTTCCTCAATATCAATAATTAAACCGACTGCAACGTCATAGATATTGGCTAACCGCATTTCGTCATCGGTCATGGGCTGGCTGTCGGCTTGAGTTTTGGATTTAAAATCTATTATTTCGCTCATGCTTCCACCTCATTGCACACGGTTGATATTGATATTTGAATCAATCAAAACACCGTCATTTGATAATCCGACTTGCTGGCGGTTATTCATCATTTGTAATAACTGCTGTTCTGCTTCTTCAAAACTAATGCCGAAATGCTTTGCAATGTCCTCTGGGCGGTACATAGGTTCGCCGTCATCCGTATAACCGCTTACTGGTGGCAATAGGTTTAATTCCTTAGCCTTTTGGTGCATTTCCTCTTTGATATGCTCAGGCGTGTAGTGCATTGTCAAAATGAGTGCCTGCTCAGTGATGGGGTGGTGTTCTCCGTACTGGGCCAGCATTGCTTTGTAGTGGTCAAAGGCTTTGAAAAATTCAGGGGCTACATGCTCAGTCATTGTGTATACCCTCAAAAGTTAGCTGTAAATTATTTTTGCATGTAGTGATTCTTAGATTTAAATCACGCATTGAATAACGATGGTTCACCAATCCAGTGCCATGAAATGAGCCTTTCGCCTTTTGGGTCTTGGCCTGCATACATAAGCGGTTTAATTCTTCATAGGCGGTCTGTCTTGCTGAATAGCTCCCAGTCTTGCGAATAGTCGGCAGTACCTCTGCAAATACCCAGTTTTGGAAATTGATTGCTTCGGGTTTGGTCGATCTGAATACAATGCGGTAAAGATTTTCCTCACTGATAAAGGTAATAAACTGATTTCCGCTTGTGGTGGGGGTACACAAACTATGTGTACCCTTTGGATTTAAATTGAATCTACTAGGATTAGCTCTTTGCATTCCCATAGCATTACAAACATCAGCAAGACAAAATAAAGGCTGTCCGCTTGCATCAAGGGCAACTCTTACGCCGTGTTCATTAAAATTGAAAATAGATGGTTTCATGGTTAAACCCCTTTGAGTTCATAACGTGCATGAGTACCAGTACCCGAACTATTACGCTCGTTATAGGTCACAATGTCATAACCTGAATTGCGTAAACGCTTGATGATTGCACTCAGGCGGTAACACTTAAAAAGGCGGATTGCATCAACCTGGGTAATGCTTCTGCCTTGTTTGAGGTGGTCTAAAACTTGCTTTAATTGGGTGTTATAAGTGCTTTCCATTCTATTAAGCCTCCATTGCTGCAAGGCTTTGCTTTTGGCTGTTATGCCACTCTACAAGCTCGGCATAGTCAAAATAGACTGGGGCTTGTTTGCTGTCCCCTGTTTTGATTGGTCGCGGAAATGCTGCATCAGTACGCACGATATGGCGCAATGATTCACGGCTTATGTCCAGTAGTTCACAAGCGGTTTTGAATTGAACACGGATTGGTTTGATAGTCATAAAAAAGCCCACTTATACAAAAATATAGTGGGTTTAGTATGGGTATGATTTATTTGATTAATCCTAGTTAGGATTAGCCTGTATCCTAGTTAGGATTTTTGAGCATTCGCTCTTTTTAACCATGTGGCGACATTTTCATTGCTTGGGAACTTATCCACACCTAATAATTCACTTTGAGTTTTTAAGGACTCATATGGCGCATAAGGTTTTGATATATCAATACTTGCTAATTCTGATAATGCCAAAATGAGTTTTGCTACATTATTCTCGGCTCTTGTGCTGCCTAGTTTGGATTCATCCGCTATGCTAGTTTGGATTAATTCCATCTGCTTAATACGTTCTTGTGCTGCTGCCAGTTCGCCCCTTAGTCGTGCAATCTCAGCACTCTGATTCTCAATATTTGGCTCTGTTTGTTGAAATGTTGGAGTGCCAAAAGTTGATTGATTTTGTTGTGATAGGTTGTCGTTAAAACTAGGAATCACACAAGTACGTTCAAATAGAAATTTCTGTAATGATGCTCTTGGTATCATGCCATCAGATTCTATATCTAATTTATTTGCTCTAATGGCATTCTCAATTATTTTTACTGCCTGAATATGCTCTCCATAACGCCAGGCATCATAGGTAAGGTCACCACTATCCACGTATGCTTGTATTTTTTCTGGCTCATCTAACGAAATAAAGCAAGCCGACTCAACAATAGTGAAATAATCATTCATTGCCAAAATTTTAATATGTAATGGTATTTGATTATCCGGTTTTTCTATTTCGATTGCTTCTTGTATAGGTTCATTTGATGCAACGGTATCGAAGCTAAAGTTTCCATCAATAGCTTGAAGTACTGCCAATAGTTCAGACTTCTTAAAAGCAAATTTACTGTAATCCTGTTTATCGAAAGGGTTAGAACGGTAGGTCATTATCTAGCTCCTTTTGTCTTTTCTCACCCATTACTTTGTTTACTAAATAATGAATTACTTCTAGTTTTGCTTGGTCACTGGGGTTAGGTGCTTCCATAAAGTCACCATTGTATTGATTCTTCAAAATGACTGGCATCCAGCTTTTAAAATCATCTTTTTTATAAACACTTGGTGGTTCCTCTGCCCTACCGATAGCTAGATTTAATAGCTGAACAGCCTTAGATATGTCCTGATCCGTGCCTAAGTGATGATGAATAGAATCTATAGCCTCACTGATACTTATGTATTCGGCATCTTCATTCTTTAAGAAATCCAAAAGAGAAATACTATTTTGATTTTTTTTATTAAAACTTTGCTCTTTATTTTCAAATTTGGCTTTCCAGCGATTAAAGGAGCGTTTATTAATTAATAGCAAACCTCTACCATATAACTCCATAACAGGGTCATCGAAAGATTTTCCATCATTACGCGTATATTCTATTTGTTGATTTTCACACGCACCTAAGATAGCCAATTCTTTTATTTTCTTGCATGACTGATCTAGCTTGCACCATTCATTTAAAATATCTGAAAGCCTTAACCATTCGGCATGATCTAAGTATTGTGAACAATTACTGAAACTGGTGTTATACATTATGCCTCCCACAGCATCCCAATAAAATAGCTAAGCCAATCAGATTGGGGATCTGACTTTCGGGGATCAACCTAGACTTAGCAAACTGAATATAAACGATATTTAATTATAATTGTGTATATTTGGGTAAATGGAGCGACAAGGTTTGTCACTTGGCCTTTTTAAATTGGATAATGCTTTGATCTGCAATTTCCTCTAAATGATTAGCATACCATTGCATCATATTTGCCCTGTCTTGTAGGTACTGGGCCTTGTTATACACTCCTGCCACGCCATCCTTTACATGGGCCAAAGCAGCTTCAATATGACGCTCATCAAAACCACGATTATTTAACAATGTACTGGCAATGTGCCTAAATCCGTGTGGTGTCTGTCTGCCTTCATATCCCATACGGCGCAAGGCCATAATAAAAACCGTGTCTGATTTTGGCTTGTTCTTGTCCGATCTACTTGGGAATAAATACTCTGAATTGGTTTGGTAGGTCTGTAACTCTTTCAATATCGCCACCGCTTGAGTGGATAAAGGTACGACATGCTCACGGCGTTTCTTCATGCGATATTCTGGAATATTCCATAATCCTTGTTCTAAATCGAACTCCTCCCATTTAGCTTCCCTTAATTCAGTAGGTCGGCAAAACAACATCGTTAAAAGCTGTAGGCCCATTCGTACATCCAGTGATGGGTAATTATTGATAGCTCTTAATAATGTGGGTAGCTCCTGCTCGGTCACATGAGCCATATTTTCTTTTTTGCCTTGTTGTAGGTATTTTTGGATGCCTTCCACTGGGTTGTAATCCATCCGCCCAGTCACCTTTGCAAAATCGTATATATCACGGCACATGGCACGGACTCGGTTTACTTGTTCATATATGCCCTGTTCTTGTTGAATCCCTTTTAAATGATTCATCCATTCAATCGGTTTGATTGTGGTGTACAAGCGTTTGCCAAAAATTGGGAATATATGTTTTTCTAATGCACCTTTATTTCGGGTCATGGTGTCTTGTACCCAGGTATCTACTTTGGTGTCTAACCATTCACGCGCCAATACCTCAAAGGTGGCATTGTTCTGTTCCAGTTCTTGCCGTTTACGTTCCTGCTTGGTAATGATTGGATTATCACCATGCGAAATGTCCTTGATTATCTCTCGCGCTTTCTTTCTTGCCCCTGCTCCCGATAATTCAGGATAAGTGCCGATACCCAGCCATGACCATTTGCCATCTGCCTTTTTATATCTGAATAACCATGCCTTTTTGCCATCAGGCTTCACACGGAAATATAAGCCTTCGCCATCCAGTTCCCGATACTCTTTTGATTCAGATTCTAGGTTAGCTAAAACGGTGTCTGATAATGGCCTGCGTTTGATATCGGTTCTTTTCATGAGCTTGTACACCCGTGAGTTCAATAAAATGTGCAATGTACAAGGCAGTGTACACCGTGCATGTACACTGTAGCTAGTTATATTTAGTTATGTTCAGGCAAGAAAAAAGGCTCAATCCCTTTGGAATCAAGCCTTTTCGTTTTAAGACTTGGCATATTTTGCCATGTCTTGTTAGGTATTTGGTGGAGGTGGCGGGAGTTGAACCCGCGTCCGCCAGCACTACGCTCGAGAATACTACATGCTTAGATATCGTCTATTGTTTTAACTCTTTGTGACCCGACGAACAGGGTACAAATCGCGATCCTCTAAGTTTAGTACAAAGCCCCGAGGCTTGGCTTTATACGGACTTGTGTGCGTGCGCTTCAGTCGGACTCTCTAACCACAAGTATTCGGAGAGGCGGACAAGCTGCCCTTAGGCAGCTAGAGCGTATGATTCGTCGTTTGCGACTATTAAAATGCAAATTTGATTTACGAGAGAAAATGCGCTCTCGACATGCATCTATGAGTTTCATCACCAGCGTCGAAGCCAGAAACACCCCCAAAGTAGACCGCAATCATAACATAAATGTTCAAACCCGCAGTGCGTTTTTTAAACATTTACACAAACAGATGCGATTAATTTAATAATTGCGTTAATATTTTATTTTTCAAGTCCTATAAAAGAAAAAATTATGAGCTATTTACTTGCACTCGATCAGGGAACCACCTCTAGCCGTGCGATCATCTTTAATGAACAGGGAAAAGTTCAAGCAACAGCTCAGCGTGAAATACATATCTCTACCCCACATTCAGGCTGGGTAGAACAGGATGCACAGGAAATCTGGACCACACAAATTGCAGTTGTGCAGCAGGCCCTCGCCTCGGCCCGTATTCTGGCAAAAGATATCAAAGCCATTGGACTGACCAATCAGCGTGAAACCACCGTGGTTTGGGATAAGCGCACGGGCAAACCGCTTGCCCCTGCAATTGTCTGGCAAGACCGCCGTGCAACTGAATGGTGTAATCAGCTCCTGCAAAAAAATTTACAGAATAAAATCCAGCAGAAAACCGGTTTATTGATTGACCCTTATTTCAGTGCCGGAAAACTGGTCTGGTTGCTGGAAAATATCGAAGGTCTGCGTGATCTGGCACAACAGGGACATGTGGCTTTTGGAACAGTCGATAGCTGGCTGATGTGGAATTTAACCCAAGGTGCAGAACATGTCATTGAAGCCAGCAATGCCTCCCGTACTATGCTGATGAATCTGCAAACTCAGGCCTGGGATGAAGAATTGCTACAGCTGTTTAATATCCCGCGTTCAGTTCTGCCGCAAATTATTGCTTCGGATAGCTATATGGCAGACACGGCTACAGGTTTATTGGGCGCAAATATCCCAATTATGGGAATTTTGGGCGATCAGCAATCGGCCCTGTTTGGCCAGTCCTGCTTTGAAGTGGGTAGTGCAAAAAATACCTATGGCACGGGTTGCTTCATGCTGTTCAATACGGGGCATCAGGTGCAATTTAGCCACAACAAGCTCTTGAGCACCTTAGCTTGGCAATGTCATGAAAAAACCACTTATGCACTGGAAGGCAGTGTATTTATGGCGGGTGCCATTGTGCAATGGTTACGTGATGGTTTAGGGATTATTCAAAACAGTCGTGAAGTCGAACAGCTGGCTTGTCAGGTAAAAGATACCGACGGCGTAGTTTGGGTGCCGGCTTTTACCGGACTCGGTGCTCCGCATTGGGACAGTGATGCCCGTGCCCTGCTCTGCGGCATGTCCCGTGGGACCAATAAAGCCCATATTGCCCGTGCAGCTTTGGAGTCGATTGCTTTTCAGGTCTCCGATGTCCTGATGGCCATGCAATCCGATATTACCCATCCCTTAAAAGAACTGCGTGTCGATGGCGGTGCAAGTAGCAATGACATGCTGATGCAATTTCAGGCCGATATCTTAAATGTGCCGGTATTGCGTCCTAAAATGCTGGAATCTACCGCTTGGGGTGCAGCAGCCATGGCCGGATTAAAAGCTGGCGTATTTTCCAGCATGTCGGATATTTCTGCATCATGGCAACTGGAGCGGGCTTTTGAACCCAATATGAATCAAGACCAGCGCCAATTTCATCTAAGCAAATGGCAAACTGCATTAAAGCGGGCTAAATCAGATATTTAATATCTTCATATCCCAGATAATCAAAAACCGCTTCGAAAAGCGGTTTTTGATTAATGTGCATGTCCACCACCGGTGACACCGTTTTTGGGTTTTGGACATAGCCAGATAATCAACGCGGCAAAAATAAACACCAACGCCAGAATTAAAAACACATGATTGGCAGATAAGGTAGACGCTTCTTTATCGACCAGACTCGAAATATAGCCCAAACTGCTTTCTGGACTCATTCCTCTTTGGATCAGGATATTTTGCACCTCATCCACATGCAGGCTTCCTGCCATCTCGCTACGTGCCACTTTACTATGATCATCCCAAATGGTGACGGCAATCGACGCTCCAATTGCCCCGGCCATGGTTCTGAGGAAGTTCATCAAACCTGCGGCAGAAGCCATTTCTTGCGGCAACACTGAAGCCAGAGCCATATTGGAGAGTGGAATAAAGAAAAACGGTACAGCAAAACCTTGCAAGATTTGTGGCAATGCCAAGGACATAAAGTCGGCCTCTGTGGTCCAGAAGGCCCGCATCAAGGTCACCCCGCCCAGCAGACATAAACCAAAACTGGCCAAAGCCCGCTGATCATATTTGGTCGCCAGTTTGGCCACAATGGGCGACATCAGCAAACTGCCAAAACCCATGGTTGCGGTCAGATAACCTGCCCAAGTGGCGGTATAGCCCAGATTCACCTGTAACCATTGTGGAATCATGACAATACTGCCAAAAAAGGCCCCAAAACCAAAGGCTAAAGCCAAAACGGAAATGGTAAATCCACGATATTTAAAGATCTGGATATTCACCACCGGGTGGCGTTCAGTGAGTTCCCAAATGGTAAAAACGATGAGCCCGATCAAGGCAATCATGGCCAAAATAACAATAAAGGAATGATTAAACCAGTCATACTCATGGCCTAAATCCAGCATCAGCTGCAATGCCCCAATCCATAAAATTAGCAGCAATAATCCGCCCATATCAATTTTGAGTGTATTGGTTGCTGTTTCAGCAGATTTCAGCAAACGCATGGCGGCGAGTGCACAACCAATCCCGACGGGGATATTGATAAAGAAAATCCAGTGCCAGGACCAGTTATCACTAATGGTACCCCCCAGAATTGGTCCTAAAATAGGTCCCACAACCGTGGTCATGGCCCACATGCCCATCGCCTGCGACTGTTTCTCCGGTGGGAAAATACGCATCAGCAGGGTTTGACTAAGCGGCATAATCGGCCCGCCAAACAGGCCTTGTCCAATTCGGCAAAATACCAGCATTTCCAGACTGGTGGATAAACCACAAAGCACCGAAAACAGGGTAAAGCCGAACAGGCTGATGACAAAGATCCGGACTGTGCCAAAGCGTCCCGCCAACCAGCCGGTTAAAGGCACACAAATAGCTTCGGCAACGGCATAGGAGGTAATCACCCAAGTCCCTTGCGATGCAGAAACAGCAAGACTGCCGGTAATATGCGGAACCGAGACATTGGCAATGGTCATGTCCAGCACGACCATAAAATTGGCAAAGGCCAGTACAAATGCCGCCAGAAGCAGGCGGCCGCCAGTCAGGTTCGGTATAGGAGCGTAGTTATTCATAAATGACTACTTCGAAGACAAATCGATCTTCGCCTCCATAGACAGCCCCACCCGTAACGGATGTTCAGCCAGTTCTTTGGGATCAAGCTTGATGCGAACCGGCAAGCGCTGAACCACCTTAATCCAGTTACCTGTCGCATTTTGTGCCGGAATCAATGCAAAGGCGGAACCGGTTCCGCCAGAGAAGCCTTGTACTGTGCCGTGATACTCGACTGAATCTCCATACAGGTCAGAGGTTAAGACCGCTTTTTGACCGGGACGGACTTTTTCCAGCTGACTTTCTTTAAAATTGGCATCGACATACAGTTGTGAGGTCGGCACCACCATCATCAAGACAGTACCCGGTGCCACACGCTGACCAACCTGAATATTACGGCGTGTCACCACCCCATCAAAAGGAGCCTTGATTTCAGTACGCTCCAGATCTAACACAGCCTGCTTTAATTTGGCCTGTGCCACCAAAACATCAGGCGTGCTATTTTCATTGGCGCCGCGAATCAGTGCTTCATTGGCCGCTAGGTTGCTTTGTGCCGCTTTTTGGCTGGATTTAGCTTGTGCCAAACCGGCTTGTGCCGATTCATAAACCGCTTTGGCGGTATTCAGTGCGCTTTGTGCCGTACTGAGTTCTTCTTTAGAAATGGCGCCAGAGGCACTGAGTTTTTCACGACGGCTTAAGTCATCTTGTGCCTTATCCATTTCAGCTTTGGCCTCGGCCACTTTGGCTTCAGCACTATGAATGGCATCATCACTGACAAAAATTTGTGAATTCAGTGAGCTGCTATTGGCTTGCGTCTGTTTATATTGACGCTGTGCCTTGATCAGTTCTGCTTTGGCTGCAGCCAGCGCAATTTCTGCATCGCGCTGATCAACACGTACCAACAGATCACCTTTTTTGACCGTTTGAGTATCACTGACCAATACCTGTTCGACTTGTCCGGTGACCATAGAAGTGATTGAGGCCGTTTCTGCACCTACATAGGCATTATCGGTATCGACAGAATGATTGAAAAATAATGTCCAGATGGCATATAAAATCACAGCAAGGATTAAAATCAGTGCCACAAATCCCAAAGCCTTTTTTCGTTTTGCTTTGAGTTGCTGGTCAGTTACCTGTTCAGACTGTTGAGCATCTGGCGGCGTAATTTGAACATCTGTCATGCATGTTTCCTAAATCCAACAGCCCCCATCAGCAAGCAGCCCTGATCTGCTACCTTAACAAGAGGCATCTAGATCGTAGCAAGCTCATTTTGATGGGACGTTATTCTTGTAAAAATTTTTGATGCATTTTAAGAGTAAAAAATCATATTTTGAGAATAAAAATGTAACTCACCAGTTTCCAAAACAAATTCAGCACCGGATTTTCATCCAATGCCACATATTGACCTGACTTCTGCTTAGCTGGCTTCAAACAAGTTTAATAAGCATAAGAAGCGATGGCGGTTGCAATCGCTTTGTCTTCATCATTGACTAAGGTCATGCGCATGGTGCAACCTTTCCGACCTAAACGCAAAGTCTCGGCACGTGCAGTAAAAGAATTGCCGCGACCCGGTGCAAGATAATCGACCCGCATATCAACTGTTGCCAAACGGGATACCTTCTTAATGGTCTCGGGCAAATCATCAGGAGTGGCTTTCTTATACAGCTCCCCCATGGCCACAATCCCGCCAATACTGTCTAAAATGGTCGCCGCAACACCGCCATGCAAAATCTGAAATGCCACATTGCCAATCATATACGGCTGCATGTCGATATGGGCTTCAATCTGCCCATCCACTACCCGCATGTTCATGCCATTGTGCTGAAAGAAAGGAGATTTATTAAAAGCCTTGCATAACTGGTTCAGCAATACATCAATATCAACTTTCGAGCCGAAATGTATATGACCGGTCCAACTTTTTTCTGTTTCGTTTACCATTCGCTCGAATTTCCTGATTGAATAAAAATCTGTTAAACATCACCCAAAAACATATTCTAGGGCTACAATAGCCAAAGTTTAATACTGATCATTGAGATTGTTATGACCTATACGTTCAATCGTCCAGCATTTCCCGCTACCCGCATGCGCCGCATCCGTAAAAATGACCAATTACGTGCCATGGTACGTGAAACCCAGCTGACGACCGATCATCTCATTTACCCAGTATTCGTCCTTCCGGGGCAGAACCAAACCCAAGACATTCCAAGTATGCCGAATGTACAGCGTCTGTCTGCCGATCTACTGTTAAAAAAATCCGAACGTCTACTGGAATTGGGCGTTTCTAAATTAGCGCTCTTCCCTGTTACTCCACAAGAAGACAAAAGTCTGTCCGCCGAAGCTGCATGGCGTGAAGATGGTCTGGTCCAAAATACCGTTCGCCTGCTAAAAAAAGAATTGCCAGAAATGGTGCTGATCACGGATGGCGCTTTAGACCCGTATACTACGCATGGTCAGGACGGCATCATTGATGACACAGGCTATGTGCTAAATGATGAAACGGTAGAATGTCTGATTAAACAAGCCTTAAGTCATGCTGAAGCCGGTGCAGATGTGGTTGCGCCGAGTGACATGATGGATGGCCGGATTGGTGCTATTCGTAATGCACTGGAAGCCAATGGTCATATCTATACCAATATCATGGCTTATTCCGCCAAATATGCCTCCAGTTTTTACGGTCCTTTCCGTGATGCAGTCGGCTCATCGACAAACCTGAAAGGTGGCAACAAGTACAATTACCAGATGGACATCGGTAACCGTGCCGAAGCCCTGCATGAAATTGCCCTGGATATTCAGGAAGGTGCAGACATGGTGATTGTTAAACCGGGTATGCCTTATCTGGATATCGTCCGTGAAGTGAAAGATACCTTTGGCGTGCCGACTTTCGTTTATCAGGTCAGCGGTGAATACGCCATGCTGGCCGGTGCCATTCAAAATGGCTGGCTGTCCGACAGCGTGATTATTGAATCACTGATGAGTTGCCGCCGTGCCGGTGCTGATGGCATCTGGACCTACTTTGCCGAAGAAGCGGCTCTTAAACTGAAAGACATGAAATAAGGATTTGTGGTCTAAGCGATGAAAATTGCCATTATTGGAGCAGGCATTAGCGGTCTGCTGTCTGCTCTAGAGCTGGTGGAACAGGGATGTTCCGTGATGATTTTCGATCAGCAGCAGGCAGGAAAAGCTGCCTCCTGGGCGGGTGGCGGGATTCTCTCCCCGATGTATCCGTGGCGCTATCCGCAAGCCGTAAATCAGCTGGCGCAATATGGCAAGTCATTGTATTTAGACTGGAACAAAAAGTTAAAGCCTGTTTCAGGCATTGATTTTGAAATTCATGAAAGCGGTATGCTGATTTTTGATGAAGCTGATTTTGAAAGCGGTCTGAATTATGCCGAGCAGTTTCAGGAACCAATGCAGCAATGTGAATATTTACAACAGGAACAGATTGAACAGCTAAATCCTTTTATTGACGCCAAATTTCAACACGCCATTTATTTCCCCCAGATTGCCAATGTCAGAAACCCGCGCTTACTGCAATCCATGGTGGCCTATTTAAAGCAGCATCCACAAGTCGAATTTATTGAACACTGCCCGATTGAGCAGTTCAATATCGCCAATGGCCAAGTCCAGTCCGTAGCTGCTAAAAATGGCAAAACGTATGATGCAGATCAGTTTGTGATCACCACCGGCGCATGGTCGCAGCGCTGGTCTGAACAACTGGATCTTGAGATTCCAGTTCGTCCGGTTCAGGGACAGATGGTGCTGTTTAAAACCCCGGCAAACTGGTTGCCGACCATGTGCATGAATGATGTGATGTATTTAATTCCACGTCTGGACGGTCATGTGGTCTGTGGTTCCAGCATGGCGGATTGCGGTTTTGACACCACCCCAACAGTAGCAACCAAGCAGAAAATTTTAGAAGCCTGTTTCGAGATGGTGCCCGAACTGGCAGCGTTCCCTATCGAAAAACAGTGGGCCGGTTTAAGACCCGGCTCCCCAACAGGTATTCCTTACGTCGGCAAAATACCCGAGATGGAGAATTTGTGGGCCAACTTTGGACATTTCCGTAACGGCTTATGTATGGGGCCCGCCTCTGCACAATTGCTCAGACAGCTGATGCTGGAACAAACTCCTCTCGTAAACCCAGCAGCTTATAGCCCTACGCGTCTCAAATCTGAAGCAGAGTCAGAGTTAATGGTTCACTAATATCTCTTCTAAAGCACTATTCAAGGTCGGATATTTAAACTCAAAACCGGCCTCTTGCAGGGCTATGGACGCGACATATTGACCATTTAATACCAGTTGTGACTGCTCACCCAGCATCCATCGCAACACGAAAGCCGGTAAAAAGAACACAGGTTTACGTTTTAAAACTTGTGCCGCTGTTTTAACAAACTGCGCTTGCGAGACTTTTTCAGGTGACACGAGATTAAATATTTGTGCTTCAGTTTCATTGAGCATTAAAAATTCGATGGCACGCAGCACATCTTGCACATGCACCCAGACTACAGGTTGCCGCCCATGTCCAATCTGCCCCACCAGATTCAGTTTAATGGAGAATAACATACTTGGCAGAATTCCGCCATTTTTCCCAAACACAATACCGAGACGAATAATCTTGGTTCTTTGCTGCGTAAAACTGAAGGCTGCCTGTTCCCATAACTGACACAATTCCGACATAAAAATAGACTGTGGTGCAGACTGTTCTGTACATGTTTCTAACCATTGTTCAGTCGGATCGATCCCGTAATATCCGACTGCAGAACCGGAAATAATCCGCTTTGGAAAAATCTGTCTTTTTTCCAGGTATCGATAGAGCTGCTGCGTGGTTTCTACCCGGCTCTTCATCAATTGTTGTTTTCTTTTCGCTGTCCAGCGTCCCTGTCCAATACTTTCACCAGCCAGGTTGATGACATAATCAATGCGGTCGGTTTTTAGTTCATCTAAATGCTGAATCCAGGTCAGATCGGGATGATTTGAGCGTTTATTTTTCTGGCGGGTCAGCCCCACCACGGCATAATCACGAGCCAGCAAATAAGGCAACAGTTGCGAGCCGATAAAACCACTGCCGCCGGTAATCAAGACACATGCTTTTTGCATTTTAGACGTACTCATGTTTTTCTTATCTATAGATCAAGACGGTATAAAACTCAAGCCTATATCAGGGTCGTTTAGCCAAACATTTTTTGCGCCATGCGCTGCGCCTGTTTACCATAAAACCAATAGGTCAAAAGATAAAGTGGAATGGCAACGAGCAAGACCATAATCAGTACCATACTCATAAATTGCGGATTTTTGAGATATAAAAGAAAATTCTGCCAAACTTCGGGATCATTCTTGGCAAAAAGGACAATACCGAGCAATAAAAAGGCCAGGTTATAGCCCCAGAAAATCAGGCTAAATCCCAAAGTAATTTTTTTTTGTTCTTGAGCGGTTGGTGCTCGTCGTTGTTGTTTTAAAAACTTATACAGCACTAAAATCATGGCTGTTAAATAAGGCACGATGGTCAGAATTCCGCCCATGCCGGTTGGCAGTAAAGCAGCCAATACACCACAGATACAGGTAAAAATAAAACAGAAGAGAAAAAACCATAAAAAATATCGGGTTAATGACACAATGAGCCTGCATAAGCAACTTTTAGATGATCAGTATAAAAAAAAATGAGTTTTTTTTCATTTTATTGTCAACCAATCTGTAAAGCTCTGCGTTATATAAGGTATGAAGTTCATGAACCGTTAATTTGTACCGGCATCCACAATATTTTCGGTGAACTTTTCTAAAGCAATAAACTTGGTTTCAAGTTTTAGTGAGGAACAGCAGCCCAAGCTAAAACTTGCAACAGATTTTTTGACCGACGATTTCATCATCACTCGAATCGTCGGTCTTTTATTTTCTACATTCTATTTTAATCTTAACGTTCAGTCTGGGAATAGATTTATACACTTCTTGCATAAATCACTCTTTTTATAAAATAACAAATGAGTAAACCATTCAAAATTGATTTTCCCATGCCGTGATTTATTTCATGCCAAAGATTAACTTCAATCCCAACAGCGTCATAATGCCACCTGCAGCACGGTCAAAAGCGGCTTTAAATTTCAAATAGACACGACGTGGCTTTTCCGCTGACAAGGCCACTGCAACCAGTGAGCACCACCCTGCATCAATAAAAAAGCACAAAATGGGTAACACAAAATAATAATAAGTCGGAATTTCTTTGGGCAAAAGTGCAGTAAAAATACTGGCCAGCACAATTGCAATTTTCGGATTGGAAAGCTGAGTAATCAGGCCTGTAGTAAATGCACGGCGTAAGGACATTTGGGCTTGCGAACTATGCTCAGATGCAATCGGCTCTTTGGCATGTTTAATAATTTTAAAAGCCAGCCAGAGTAGATATATGCCACCGCAGATTTTTAAAGCCAGATAGGCAGATGGTACCTCCAATAAAAAGGCCTGTAATCCGAGTACGGCCAACAAGCCAAAAATGGCAGCGCCTGTGCCTGTACCTAAAGCGGTAAACACACCATGCCGACGTGAAATCGCAATTGAATTTTTAGCGACATAAATCGAAGTCGGTCCAGGACTCATTGCACCTAACATTAAAGCAAATGCAATTGAGCCCAAAATCCAAAATGATTCCACAAGTCCACCTACTGAAATTAATTCCGCGGCAATTTTACAATTTAAAAGGCTGAATATCTGCCTGAATTTCACCTCTTTTTCAGAATTTCACCGCATCATTCACCAAGAATTAAATCAATCACCTAATAAATCCCTAAGGAGGCACATCAAATCCCTCATTTATTAGAAAATGGATGAAATGAACAGAAGTATGGCTGCTGCGTAGCGATAGATATGGAAGAATATAAAATAAAGGTTTATATGGTAAAGATCGTTACAGTTACAATGAAATTAGCTGCATACATATATTTTTATGACAGTACTCAAATAGAAAAAAATCAGCACATCATTTCAGTAATAATTTTTTAGATACCTATAAATTCAGACCTGCCAATTGGCAGGTCAAGCTTGATTTAGCGCGAGATTAAATATCGGTTTCCGCTCAGTTTACTCTTGAGCCATTGGCTGGATTTCACGTGCGCCAAGCGGAGCAAGCCGATAATCTTGATCATGCACCGGCACACCGCCAATAATCATGCTACGAACTTCGGTTTTTGGCTTATTATAATCATCTTTCGCATCACATGCTGTCAGCAATAGCAGCACGCAAACAGATAAACCCACGGATAGCGTCTTCATCACATATCCTCTTTTTCATCATTGTTATATCTTTTAGATTAACACTAATGAGTATTTTTCAATCATTATTTTTATCATTTTAATTCAATTATTTAAGATATATTTACAAATAAGGCTTCTATGAATATGAGCAAGAACAAAAATCTTCAATAACTATTGTCAGGTCAGTCCTTATATAAAAATATCACTTTGATAATCCTGATGAAAATCAGCGTGCCATAGATCCTGCTATTTTACGTACAATACAGTCTCATATTTATGGACCATAATGAAATGTTTGACCATATTGCTCAGTCAGTGACTTATCAGCACATTCAGCTGAATGCCCCCGTTACAGTGACTGTGAAGCGTTTGGATCAGATTCATCCTCAAATTTCGGGCAACAAGTTTTTTAAACTGAAATACAATTTTCTGGAAGCAGAGCAGCAACGCTTAAAAAAAGTCCTGACTTTTGGCGGTGCCTACTCCAATCATATTGCTGCCACCGCTTATGCAGCACATCTGTTTGGCTTTGCCAGTGTAGGCATTATTCGCGGTGAAGAACTCAAAGATAAAGCGCTCAATCCTACCCTTGCCACAGCGCAACAATCTGGTATGCAACTGCATTTTGTCTCCCGCCAACAATATCGTGAAAAAACCAGTTCTGATTTTCTTGCACAATTACAACAGAGCTATCCAGAGCATTACATCATTCCCGAAGGTGGAACCAATTCTCTTGCCATTCAGGGCTGCAAGGAAATTTTAACAACCGGAGACCGCCACAATTATGATGTGATCTGCTGTGCCGTTGGAACAGGTGGAACAATTACAGGATTAATTGAAGCCAGTGCTGCTCATCAAACTGTGCTGGGTTTTTCGGCCTTAAAAGGCGATTTTTTAAAGTCGGATGTCGAGCAATGGACAACAAAGAAAAACTGGAAAATCACCGATGCCTATTGCTGTGGTGGTTATGCCAAGACCAGTTCTGAGCTATTACAGTTTATGCAGTGCTTTGAAGCCGAACACCACATTCCTTTAGAGCAGGTTTATACTGTGAAGATGATGTACGGACTGATGGATTTAATTGCCCAAAACCATTTTCCGGCAGGCAGCCGTATTCTGGTCATTCATACAGGCGGTCTGCAAGGTCGGCATATAGATGCAGATCTATCCTGAAATTGAGCGCAAAATTGTCTATAATGCCCTGTTTTTATCTCCCGCGGGTTGCTCATGTCTACAAATCAGTATGATGTCATTGTTTTAGGTGCAGGTGCATCCGGTCTGATGTTGGCATATATGGCAGCCCAGCGCGGCCGTAAAGTTGTCGTACTGGAAAAAGCCAACAAGGTAGGTAAAAAAATTCTGATGTCCGGTGGCGGTAAATGTAATTTTACCAACCTGTACGTCGAACCTGAAAACTATATTTCACATAATCCCCACTTCGTAATCTCGGCCTTAAGCCGCTATACCAACTGGGACTTTATTGGTCTGGTGTGTGAACATGGGATTGAATATGAAGAGCGCAAACACGGTCAGTTATTTACCTTAAATGGTGCCAAAGAAATTTTGGCCATGCTGCTAACTGAATGTGACAAAACCGGTCTGGTCGACATTAAAACCAGTTGTGAAGTCAAAGCGGTAACGGCTGTAGATGAGCAAGGTTTTCAGGTTGCAACTACTTTAGGTTATTTTCAAGCTGAATCTGTAGTCGTGGCAACAGGTGGTTTGTCGATTCCAACGCTGGGGGGCTCAGGGATTGGTTATGACATTGCCAAACAGTTCGGCCATCATGTACACCCGACCCGTGCAGGCTTGGTACCCTTTACTTTTTCCGACCAGTTTAAAGAAGTGACCACCCGTTTAAGCGGTAATGCGGTCGATGCCACCCTATCCAATGATTTAAACAGTTTTACTGAAGCCTTGCTGTTTACCCATCGTGGATTAAGTGGTCCAAGCTCCTTACAGCTTTCCAACTACTGGAATGTCGGTCAAAGCTTTAATATCAATTTTCTGCCTTACCTCGATTTGGTAGAATTTTTTAAAGCTAAAAAATCCAGCCAGCCTAAAGTGCTGCTACGTACCCTGTTGAATGAGCATTTGCCAAAAAGTGTGGTGCTGGAACTGCAAAATCTCATATGGGCAGAACTTGCCGATACAGCGATCGGTAATTTGAGCGACGATAAACTGGAACAGATCGCCAAACATCTACAGCATTTTGAAGTGAAACCGTCTGGAACTGAAGGCTACCGGACTGCGGAAGTGACTTTGGGTGGTGTCGATACTACTGAAGTATCATCAAAGACCATGGAAAGTAGGAAACAGAAAGGCTTGTACTTTGTCGGTGAAGTTCTGGATGTCTCGGGGCATTTAGGTGGTTTTAATTTTCAATGGGCATGGGCGTCTGCCCATGCCGCATCACAATACGTTTAACACGAAGATAATCTTATTCCAGATAATCCGTGCGTAATAAATAAACCTGTTGATTCTGCTGTATACGTGCAATGGCAAGATCCATTTTTGCAATTGTTTCAGTTACATCAGCAGGTTTATTTCCCAGTATT
Organism: Acinetobacter sp. YH01018; assembly: GCF_013420295.1. NCBI lineage: Bacteria > Pseudomonadati > Pseudomonadota > Gammaproteobacteria > Moraxellales > Moraxellaceae > Acinetobacter > Acinetobacter sp. YH01018. The sequence goes on along the minus strand of NZ_VOYL01000037.1, from coordinate 4,469 downwards.
ATTTGAGTCGCCAATTTATTTATGACTTTAACTAATAACATTACTTTTCTCCTTTTATTATTAAATTCATACATCCCAGTATGAGCGGCACATATTTCATTAATATGAATCTAAATATTTAAATTTTATGAAATAGTTAATTTATAAATAGCATAAATAAAATTTAAAAACGATTATTTTTTAACTATTTCTCATTTTTTTATGGATTGAGCTGCTCACTCCGCCTGCTGCATCTGTCCACCTGCCTGCTTGGTTTTGATAAGGACAAACTTATAGGCACTGATAAAGAATCCTACGGTAATGCCAGCAATGACAATGGATGCAATAAACTTATTGGGTGGTTTTTTAGTCATTTAGATCTCCTGTTACCAATTAGCGGGAAGCATTTATCCAAAATTATGACAACGCATTTTTTAACGGATTTAAAGCTTAAAGTAGAAAATCAGGTCATTTTACTGACTGCTTCTTAATAATAGACTAGCAAAAAGCATGCCCATCTGTTGTGCACAAACAAAGCCCTCTTTTGTTTGTGCACATGTAGCGGATTTTTCTGCTTCTAGCGATTATTTTTTATCATCACTGGAGCCAGGATTATTTGGACCTTTGTCACTCTTAAGATCGACATCAGACTCTTTTTCCCCTGTGGATCCAAAAGGATTATTTACTGGCGGGTGCTTGGGATCAACACGAACAGAATCCGGAACACTCTGATCTGGATCAATTTTTTGTGCCTCTTGTGGTGCAGTGGTTAATGAGGCAGGAGTTGGGTTGGATAAATCAGGAGTGAGCGTTTCTTTTTGATCAGCCTCTGGAAAGTCGGGCTCTGTAAGCGGTTTGGACAGATCGGAAGATGGTGCCGCTCCCCCGTCCATTTCCAGTTCAGAAGATTTATCTACCGACGAATCAGAACCTGAGCTTGAATTCTGCCCTGAACTGATTCGGTCTGAACTTTCCTGATGCGGATTAGGCTGCTTCGCCTCTTTTTTGCATTTATCAATCAAGTCGGTCAAGACACGTTGTGCCGGATCGCGCCCACCTAAACCAAAAGCCAATGCGAAGGCAACAGCGACAGCTCCCAAGGTTAAACCAAATGCCAGATTGACGATGGAATCGGCAATACCCATTGCACGCAAACCCATTGCAATCACCAGGCCCATAATCAATATACGAACCAGATTTGCCAGCCAGCGTGAACTGACATATTCACCTCGTCCAATCACTTGGGCGACCAGATTGGCAAGCCAGAAGCCAATCATCAGAATCACTGCACCGAGCAGGATATTTGCACCAAACTGGATAAACATCGAAATCAGTGTACTGATCTGCTCAAAACCAAGCCGGTTTGCTGCTTCAGATACCGCAAACAACATGGTAAAGAACACAATCAGGTAACCAATAATTGAAGATACTTTGGTCTTGCCTAAAAAGCGTTGGGCATCCATTTTGGCAGGAATTTCATCCACGCCCGTTCCAGAGACAATGTCTACCACCAGTTTAGCCACAAAGCGCGATACCACATAAGCCAGAATAAGAATCAGAGCCGCTGCAATAATATGTGGAATGGCATTCATGATTTCATACAACATGGCTGTGGCCGGTTGTGAAATTGCCTGAATGCCTAAAGCTTCGAAGGCAATAATTAGGGCGGTAATGATAATAATCGCAAAGACAAATGAGCCCAGTACCTGTGACAGATTAGAATTTTTAAACATCCCGATTTTCTGGGCATGTTGCTGGAGATTCAAACTGCCCACCAGACCTTCAACAATACCGCGTACAATTTTTGCCAGAATATAACCAACAAATACAATCACAGCAGCAATAAAGATATTCGGCAAGAATGAAACAACTTCATTCACCATGTTCTGTACTGGAACAAGCAAGCCGGTTAAGCCTAAAATAGACAGTACAATTGGCAGGAACAATAACAAAATCAGCCAATACACAATCTCGCTAATGTTCTGGCTAATAGGACTGACGCCCACATCAGCACTTAATTTTTCATCCAGTTCAGTTCGGTCCAGCAGTTTTTGCAGTCCCATCTTGACCAGATTTGCCACAATCCAGCCAATAAAACCGACCGCAATAGCCGCCAAAAGTTGAGGAATAAATAACAGGAATTGCTGAATCATATTGCTAAATGGCCCACTCACGCTGGTGAGATTCAGCACATTAAAAGCACCTATAACGGCAATGATCATCACGATCCAAAAGACAATACGCGAAACAATGCTTTCAATATTGGCGCGATGTCCTGTCGCACCCGAAAGTCTTTGATTTGTCCCAAGCTTTTGTAAAACTTTTTTAATTCCTGCCGCAATAATAAGGGCAACAATCCAACCTATGATTAAAATGGCGATGGCAGCGAGAATAGGATGAAACTGATTCCAATAATACATCGCATCAAATTCACCCCCTCTAGGGCCTCCAGAAAAATACTCATTCATATTGTCATGTCCTCTTGTTATTACTTATTGAATTTCTATAGATGAATACTGGGTTATGTTGGCTCAGTTCACCCTAAAATGATCAAGTTAAGAACACATTAGAATTCGATTATTTTTTCTTCAATACAAACCAGCATAAATACAACAAAAGCGCACATTAGATTGCAAAAAAGCCCTAATCCTTTCAAATTAGAGCTTTAAATGAATGATTTGAATCCCTACTGATTTTTGTTACTAATGCCTGTCCCCACATTATCGGCAGCCTCACCTATTGCACTTTTTTCACCCGGTTCTGTTACAGTATCGGCATCTGTAGCGACTGCTTCATCTGTTGCCGTTGCAGTACCGGTAGTGGCGGTATTATTTGGTGTGGCAGGTTGGGCACTAGGGTCAGGATGTCCTGGAGGAGCATTAGATGATTGCGGTTTAGTATAGGCAAACATGTAAACCAGTACGGCAATGAAGAATACACCCACAAGAAGGAGGATATACACTGGCAAACGTTTTTTCTGAGATCTTTCTTCTTCACTCGTAACATGAGGCGGTTTATTAAAATCATGTGTCATGTTTTTTCCCCTTTTTTTATCTCATTCCATGTATTTATATTAACCATATTTACTGATTAGTTATGTATAAAAGCATAGTGACATGGTGAAGACTTGTAATTTTCACTTAAAAAACAGCAATTCAGAAAACAGTTGTTTAAATATTTTAAGGTAAGAAGGTTGTGTCGATTCAATTTTCAGTCAGGCTATCATTCTTTTCTATAGCTCTTTTAATATTACTGCTGCTGTTGCTTTTATCGCAGTAAAGAGGACTTTTATTCCATTTTTATATCTGGAGCAAGTGATCCTAGACAAAATAATGGACACACAGTCCCTCTAAAGATAACGTAACGTTAACTTTGGAGATACACGCAGGCTATCTTGCGCAGCAGTGCTGCTCAAGTCCTGAATTTAAACAGCAAGCAATTGATTATGCTTTTTCAAACTCACACGAATCTGTAGCTGCAATCGCCCAGAAATTAGGTGTTGGTTATTCAACATTGGATAAATGGATTCGTGAAACCAATCCGGCGGGTTCAAGCAAACGCCAACTTTCACCAGAACAACAGCGGATTTTAGAATTAGAGAAAGAAGTCAAACAGCTCAGGGAAGCCAATGACATCTTAAAAAAAGCGCATGTGTACTTTCTGACAGATCATGCCAAGAAAAGTACACGGTAATTCAAGATCTGGCTGTGAATGGAGTTACGGTATCTTCTGCCTGTAAATGCCTGCGTGTCAGCACTTCAGGCTATTATGCCTGGCGAAAACGCAAGGCCAATACAGCGCAGAAATATAATGACTTAAAAGCCGTATATTGGCAGCATCATGCACGATTGGGTGCACCTTCATTGGTACATGACATGCATGATTTAGGTTACAGCATGAGCGAACGAACCGTTGGAAGAATGCTGAAAAAGCTTGATTTACGTAGCAGGATTTCGCGTAAATACAGGCATACGACAGATTCAAATCATCGTTTGCCTACAGCACCAAATCTGTTAGATCGCCAATTTACAGTCATTGAGCCTAATAAGGTTTGGACAACGGATATTACCTATATCCGTACCAAGCAAGGTTGGCTGTATTTATGTGTGATACTGGATCTATTTAGTCGTCGTATTGTGGGTTGGCAAACCAGCCATCGAATAGACCGTCAATTGGTGTGTGATGCGTTTAACTATGCCATGGCTCGTCAGGGTTATCCAACGGGTGTCATGGTACATTCGGATCAAGGCTCACAGTACTGTAGTCGTGATTTTAGAACGCTATTACTGACAAATGATTGTATTCAGAGTATGTCTAGACGAGGAAACTGTTGGGATAATGCAGTGACCGAAAGCTTCTTTCATAAGTATCAACTAAAAAGTAAACATGTATTCATTACCAAAACCCTTTGAAATCTGCCCAACCCAACGCTCTATTTGATCTGCCTTCATCACCTTAAAATCCCGCCAGTTATACTTCATCTGCTTCCA
>NZ_VOYL01000036.1:0-32450 GCF_013420295.1 Acinetobacter sp. YH01018 | reverse complement strand
GCCTTTTCCATAACGCTCACGACCGGGACTTTTGATCCAAGCCGCTTATGGTGGTTTGCTACCTGCTCCTGCAAGCCGATAGCGAGGGGCCATACCCTCATCTCTTACGCCGCTTGCTGCGGCACACTGATATTCGTACACCACGCTTTGTAGAAGACAAAAGCATATTGATATTGTAATCAGCTACCAAAAAAGTAGCGATGGGCTGCATCTACTCATGGACTCTACAGGGATGAAGTTTCTAGGTGAGGGCGAATGGAAACGCAAGAAACATGGACCTGAATATCGTCGCCAATGGCATAAACTTCATATTGGTATAGATGCTAAAACCCTACAAATACGAGCAGTTCAGCTTACAACCAATAATGTCAGTGATTCACAGGTGCTTGGTGATTTACTTAATCAGATTCCACAAGATGAGCGGATTGACTCTGTTTATACCGATGGAGCTTATGACACCAAGCAATGCCGTCAGGTCATTGCAGATCGGCAAGCGCATGCGGTGATTCCACCTAGAAAAAATGCGAAACCATGGAAAGATACAAAGAGTAGCTCGCTAGAGCGAAATGAATTACTTCGAACAGTTAAACATTTAGGCAGGACACTATGGAAAAAATGGTCAGGCTATCATCGGCGAAGTTTGGTTGAAACTAAAATGCATTGCATCAAATTATTAGGAGATAAACACAGTGCAAGGAGTTTTGATAGCCAAGTGAATGAGATCCATGCACGTGTAGCAGTCCTTAATAGATTTACGGAATTAGGTCGACCACTTACCCAAGTTACGCCTTAAATTTGGCTCAATTAGGGGCGCTTTGCATTTCAAATCTTTGTGCAACAAAGCCATTCTTTGCTGTATTTTCTGCGTTTTTTAGCAACAGGAGGTGTTGCTGAATATATATCCATGTTCATGGATTAAGTCCCCACTTGTTTTTAGGTGGGAACTAAATTAAGGCTTATAGGATCGCTTGGTAAGGCTGTGTTAGCCGGATGCTTACATTTAAAGTATCTGTATTCTTATTAATTAAAATGTCTAGTCTATGGTATACATCAAAATCATGGATTGAATATGCATTTGATATGTTGATCACTATGTCTAACAAAGAGATTTAAATCCTGTTTTTGACTCTTGCAGTTAAAAACAGGATATTTCTACTTAGGAATAACAATACGAAATATAAGGGTTAAGACCTATCTCACACTACAATATTTCAAAGACCTTTTCCTAGACAGCATGCATAAAAAAACGTATAACACCGTTTTTCAAATTTAACGGGTAGACATCACTGTGAAACTCATCCTTGCACCCATGGAAGGCTTAACAGACCCCATTATGCGTGATGTACTCACGTCTGTGGGCAGCTTTGACTGGTGTGTAACCGAGTTCATTCGTGTCACCGATTCAGTGCTTCCCGATCATGTCTATCATAATTACTGCCCGGAACTCCTCAATGAGGGTAAAACCGCTGCTGGCACACCTGTGCATGTACAGTTTTTAGGAAATAATCCTGAAATGCTGGCAGCCAATGCCATTCGTGCCGTGGAGCTGGGTGCTCCTGCCATTGATATGAATTTCGGTTGCCCTGCAAAAACGGTTAATCGTCACCGTGGCGGTTCAGTGCTGCTGGATGAACCCGACGTGGTACATCTGCTTGTCAAGGCTGTGCGTGATGCAGTACCTAAACATATTCCGGTTTCTGCCAAAATGCGCTTAGGCTATATGGACAGAAAATTTACCCTGGAAAATGCTCATGCCATTGAGGATGCTGGTGCTGCCTGGGTCACAGTGCATGCACGTACCAAGGCGGAAGGCTATACCCCTCCTGCATTTTGGGATCAGTTGCAACCGATTCGTGAAGCCTTAAACATCAATGTCATTGCCAATGGTGAAATTTGGACCAATGCAGATGCCAAACAATGCCAACTTGAATCTGGCTGTGAAGATTTGATGATTGGCCGAGCTGCTGTAACCACACCGGATATCACCCAATGTATCCGTCAGAATACTGACGAAGCCTTGATCACCTGGAATGAATTATTGGCTTTGCAAATTCGTTTCCTGAATGGTCCCTATAAAAAAGAAGTGAATATGGTGGGACGCTATAAACAGTGGCTCGGCATGATGTCCAAACATTATCCTGAAGCTAAAGAATTGTGGAACGAGGTCAAACGGATTAAAGGCTTGGCTGAAATCATTGAAAAATTAAATGTTTCCAAGCATTAAAGTCAAAAACCTTTGAATATTCAAAGGCTTTTTTATTTAGCTACTTTCTTTACACTGTTTTAAATTTTCCACATGCACTCGATTGATTTTCCATGATTTTTCCAAAAATTCAATTTTTTAAAATCAGCACGGCCTCATTTAATTGGATTCATTTTAATGCCTTTGCGTAGGCAATCTTTCTACTTTTGAAAGGTCAAAAGTAGACAAAAACCTTTTGTTTCCCATACACAACTTCCCTGTCGTGATGGGAAACGTATGGCATCCATGCCATACTCATAAATCCAGTACCTGCAAAATTCTATTTTTTAATTTTGACACTACAAATAATTTTCAGTCATCAAAAAATGATTTATAAAAGAAATCTAGTATTATTAACTTTGTTCAATTTTTAACAAAATCTCTTTATTTTCCAGCCCACCGGCAAAACCCACCAGTTTACCATTTGCTCCGACCACACGATGACACGGCGCAATAATGGAGATGGGGTTTTTACCATTGGCTGCACCCACAGCACGAACCGCTTTGACATTGCCAATTTGCTCGGCAATATCGCGATAACTACGGGTCTCTCCAAAGGGAATGGTCAGCAAAGCTTGCCAGACTTTCTTCTGAAATTCAGTACCTTCAAAATCTAGAGGCAAATCAAACTGCTGCCGTTTTCCCGCGAAATATTCTGTTAACTGCTTTTGGGTTTCCAATAAAATTGGATGATGAACCTGTTCAATCAGTTCGGCTAAACGCACCCGTTTAGGATTTTCATTTTCCCAAAGTACCGCCACCAAAGCTGTGTCATTGGCCACCAGTTTTAAAGTACCGACAGGAGAAGTCATTTCCATAAATGCCAGTTTCATCATCTTCTCCTGTAATAAAAGCATTGCTTAGGATTTTATGATGATGACAGTTTCATCAGCACTAATCCAGAAATAATCAGTACCGCAGCGAGCATCCGCATCGCCGATGCAGGCTCACCCAAAATAAACACCCCGACCAGAAAAGAACCCACTGCACCAATTCCGGTCCAGATGGTATAGGCTGTACCCAGTGGCAAAGTGCGCATAGCATGGGCCAGTAAAGCAAAACTTAAAATCATGAAAACCAGGGTAATAATACTCGGTGTGAGACGGGTGAAACCTTCAGAAAGTTTCATGGCATAGGCCCAGACAATTTCAAAAAGACCGGCTAAAACCAGAATTACCCAAGCCATGACGACGATGCTCCATTAGATGCGAGTCAGGTCGTCCTGACGAATTTTCTCAGTGCAACAATCAATCTGATTGCACCAAGGGAGGTCGTTCCTCCTATAACTTATTAGATAATTATATAAATAATTGAGCTAAACAGGTGCTTGTTTTACATTTTTTGACCAATTACTCACCTTAAAAGTGCGAATAAAATCCGACTGGCCTAAACCAGTCGGATTTTCTGAATCATCACATCAAACTAAAATTTAAAACGTATCCCGGCACCATACAACCATTCCTGATCAGATGCTGATTCTGCTTGCCAATCCGTCTGTTCATGCCCCTGTTTATATCCATAGGCCACATCAATAAAAGGCATGACTTTTTTATTGATTTCATAACGCATTTCCAGGCCTAATTGTGCGCTGCTTAAACCGGTTTTTTGAGCATAGCTGGAGGCATCACTCAATATCACATTCAAATCCAGATAAGGCTTAACAATCAGCTTTTGCGTCAGTAGCACATCGCGTTCGGTTTCCAGGCTCAAAGACGTTTGATTATCCTGACCCACATATAAATAAGCATTGGTTTCAAAGAAATACGGTGCCAACCCATGTACCCCAATCACGGCATCGACCTGATCCTGATCGACTTCCCGATTCTGGTCATTGCGATAACGTAGACCGGCCTGCACATCCCAAAAATCGGTAACATTGCGACTGTATAACATTTTGACATCATATTCCGCTTGCTGTGATTCAGCATCATCGGCATGCACTTTGATAAAAACCTTGTTTTCATCTGTGCCGATACTGGTTTCCAGTTCCGATTTTAGAACCCCGTTTCCATCATTATTGCGTAACCAGCGACTTTCAACCGTGGTTTGCTGATACATCTGCCCACCATGTTCCTTGATATGCTCGGCAAATGCAGCATCGTTTGCGTTCGTATTTTCATCCTGTACAGAGGGTGTCTGTTTTGCTTCAACAGGTGTTTGAGCTGTAGTTGACACGACATGATGCTGTGAATGGTCAGCTGGCATTTCATCCTGTGGTGACGTCTGCACTTCCGCCATCAACATGGTTTGATGACTTGGTTGTGCAAAACTTGGTCCAGAGAGCAACAGGAATGAGACACTCAATGTACTCATTGCAAAGTGATTAATGATGCGCATGTGAGTCTCCTTGCTGAACTTGAGCCGGCGTAACAAGTGAAGCTAGCGTTTTATTTCCATCCACATTGGCCACCACTAGTTTACTCATCATGCCCGACGACATGTGATAGAGCAGATGACAATGAATCGCCCATTCTCCCAATTCATCAGCGGTCAGTAATGCCGTTACCGTTTTACCCGGTGGCACAATCAGGGTGTGTTTATTCGGCATATTGGCGCTACTTTGCCCATTTTCCAGCTGCATAAACATGCCATGCAGATGCATCGGATGCGCCATCATGCTGTCATTAATAAATTTCAGCCGGATACGTTCGCCATATTTCACCTGTAGCGGTTCAACTTCAGTAAATTTCTTGCCATTGATGGTCCAGATATAACGCTCCATGTTGCCGCCCAAACGCACTTCCAGCTCTCTCTCTGCCGGACGGGTATCAGGCTGTGGAGTAAGTGATTTCAAATCACTATATTGCAGTGCCTTATGCCCTGTGGGTGTAGATGCATTGGCCCAGCCATAAACTACAGGCGCCTTATTATCTGAAGATGGTTGTTCTATAAGATGCGTTGTATGGCTTTGCTCATGCTGTTGATCAGACTCAGGTTTTGCTGCTGGTGGTATAGCGTATTGTTGAGTCGCATCTTGCGAATGGTCGTGCATGGCAGCATGACTCATTTGAGTATGCTCCATGGCTTGATGATCCATTGCAGCCATATCATGTGGCATGGATGAATGATTCATTGCATCCATGTCATGTAGCATGGATGAATGATCCATTGACGAATGATCCATCACTTGATGTTTCATTGCGCTGGCACGGCTTTGATTTGTACTACTCTGACCATCATTCATCTCAGCATGGTTCGCATGATCACTGGATGCAGAACCATGCCCCATATCTTCCATCGTAAGTAATGCACGTGGACGCGGCTTAGGCATGTGAATCACATGTGTCCCTGGAGAATTTTCATTATGCAATGAACCAATCGCAAACCCGCTGCGGTCAATAGATTCAGCTTCAATCTGATAATGATTATCTTTCGTTTCAACCATCACATCATAAGTTTCTGCAGTGCCTATACGAAACTCATCGACAGGTACCGGTTGCACGGGCTGGCCATCAGCACTGATCACGGTCATCTTCAAGTCTGGAATACGCACATCATAAAAAGACATGGCTGAAGCATTGATAAAACGTAAACGGACTTTTTCATTTGGCTTGAACATGCCCGTCCAGTTTTGCTCTGGCGTTTTGCCATTGATCAGGAAAGTATAACCGGTGACATCGGACAAATCGGTTTTCAGCATGCGCATCTGATTCCACATGGAACGGTCTTGCCAAGTACTTTTTAGACCATCACGCTTAACTTGCTTCAACACGTCGGCCACAGTTTCACGCCGATTTTGATAGTATTCAGCCGACTTTTTCAGGTTCTTCTGAATCTGGTCACTGCTGGACTGATGAAAATCGGACAGCATCACCACATAATCACGATCAGCCTGTTCATGCGCTGCTAGCGGCTTTTTCCCTTTGGGATAAATCACCAATGCACCATATAAACCGTCCTGTTCCTGTCCTTTGGAATGCGCGTGATACCAGTAGGTACCGTTTTGCCGCACCTTGAAACGATAGACAAAATCCGCCTGTGGTTTAATCCCTTGAAACTGGTTAAAACCCGGCACCCCATCCATCAGTCCCGGCAGCAATAAACCATGCCAGTGAATGGAGCTATCCTTGTTTTTCAGATTGTTATGCACATGAATAACGGCATCATCGCCTTCTTCAAATTCGAGAAGGGGTGCTGGAAATTGACCATTCACGGTAATCCGTTTTAAGGGCTTTCCGGTGATATTTACGTTCTGTTCATCAATGTTGAGATGATATTCTTTGACCGCAGCAAACGACCACGACGATGACACTAAACAGACCCCAATCACGAGGCTTTGACTTAATTGTATAGACATGACTAAACCTATAATTTAAAAATAAAAAGTTTTTTAAATCACGGTCAAGCTTTTGGGGGACGTAAAATCTGCTGCCAGAAACCGCTTAAATGCTGGGCGGAATAAGTAAAATTCAGCTGTGGATGTTCTTGAATGGCTTGCACATGTACCAGAGGGTGTGCTTGAGAATCCAGCCAGAGACTGAGACTCTGACAATGCAACTGTAGGCAATCATTACAACTGAAATGTTGCTGTTGATCGCTCATGCCCTGATTACAATCCAGATCATGGGACACGTCTACCTGTTCGACAGGATGCTGCTGCATGTGCGGTTGAGTATTGACTGAATCATGGCAACCCGACATGGTCATCATGGACATTTTATCTTCATGTTGAGCCGTCAATTCACTCATCATTTGCTGATGCATCGGCTGTTCAAATGCCAAGACAGCATTGCTCCACCCAATGGCAAAAACCATCAGGAACACAAACCAAGCCTGTTTGCGTAATGAAGTGGGCACAGTATTGTCCTTAGCCGATGCACAATAAAAGATAAATCATGTTCTTTTGATTTCAGTCTACCAGCATAATCAAGATATAAGTTATACACAATTTTTAAATTTATGCTAAACAGTGTCAAGTCAGGTTGAATAATGCCAACTTAAACAATAAAGTTATTTTTTAAACAGTATTATTTTTAAGCATAGATGAATAAAGCATCATATTTTTTAATGCCTTAACAAGCTAAAAAAGGACTCATTTGAGTCCTTTTTATACATTTAATGTCTAATTATTAAACTATTGATCTACAATTGTTTATAAACTAATCAAGTTATCCATACAGTTATCTACACAGATATCCATATGGTTATCCATAAAGTTATCCACAACTTAGCGATCATTAATTGTAGATTATTAGAGATTAACTGAGCCTACTTTTGCCAGTTCTGAACGCATTTCATCAATGACAGCTTGATAATCTGGCTTGCCAAAAATAGCCGAACCGGCAACAAACATATCTGCGCCTGCTTCTGCAATTTCGCGAATATTGGCTGGAGTCACCCCACCATCAACTTCTAAACGGATGTCACGGCCAGAGGCATCAATGATCTTGCGTGCCTGACGAAGTTTATCCAAAGTCATGGGAATAAATTTCTGACCGCCAAAGCCCGGGTTAACACTCATCAACAAAATTTGATCAACTTTGTCCAGCACATAGTCCAGGTAATGCAATGGTGTGGCCGGATTAAACACCAGACCAGCTTTGGCACCACCCGATTTAATTAACTGTAAAGAACGGTCAATATGATCCGTCGCTTCCGGGTGAAAAGTAATAATGTCAGCACCCGCTTCCAGGAAATCGCCAATCATATGGTCTACAGGCGACACCATCAGATGCACATCAATCGGTGCCTGAATCCCGTATTTTTTTAATGCTTTACATACCCCTGCACCAAAAGTCAGGTTAGGTACGTAATGGTTATCCATGACATCAAAGTGTACGACATCGGCACCTGCTGCAAGCACATTTTCAACTTCTTCACCTAAACGGGCAAAGTCGGCAGATAAAATGGAAGGTGCAATTAAATATGGCTTGGACATGGAGAGAACCTGGCTATGCATTTGAATTGATTTTTCACATTATAACAAATTGCATCTTAGTGCTGTGATTCAATCCTGTTTATTCAGGCATTGATGACAGCAAAAAAATAAGGAGCTGTTGTGCTCCTTATGTTCTGAGTAAATTTGCTGCTCAATCAGAGGTTATACATCAAGTTGTACCGCATGAAACTGCAGATGGTCATCCATAAAGGTCTGAATAAAGTAATAACCATGATCATAACCTGCATGTTCACGCAAGGTCAGTGACTGACCTGCTTCGGCACAGGCCTGTTTAAATAATGCTGGATTCAGTTGGCTATAGAACTGGTCCTTAGCCCCCTGATCAATCAGAATCTCCTGAAACAAGGCACCTTTGGACTGAACCAGAGCCGTTGCATCATGCTTTTTCCATTCGGCCTGATCTGCACCTAAATAATTTGAAAATGCCTTTTCACCCCAAGGACATTGGCTCGGCGCGCAAATCGGAGCAAAAGCAGATACAGATTTAAATTTTTCCGGATATTTAAAGGCCAGTGTCAGTGCACCATGTCCTCCCATGGAATGCCCGAAGATGCCTATCGCATCCGCTTGCAGTGGAAAGTTTTGCGTCACGACAGCATAAAGTTCATCGGCAATAAAGCTTTCCATTTGATAATGCTCAGCCCACGGTGCCTGGGTGGCATTGATATAAAATCCGGCACCTTGGCCGATATCCCAAGAATCCCCTGCTGCAACTTGCTCACCTCGGGGTGAGGTATCCGGACTGATCAGGATCAACCCCAGCTGTGCTGCTAAACGTTGCGCATGGGCTTTAATTGCAAAAGTTTCTTCAGTACAGGTCAGACCCGCCAGGTAAAACAGGGCTGGACAAAGCTGACCTGTTAAGGCCTGATGGGGCAAGAAAATTCCAAATTTCGCCTGCCCTTTTAAGCTCTTGGAATTAAAGGCATAAATTCGCTGTTCCCCATCAAAGCATCGATTAACTTGCGTTAATTCCATCGTTATTTTCCTTATTGTGCTGCCACACTTAATTGTGGGCTTTCTATTTTCATATCTGTCTGAGTTGTAGCTGGAAATAAGCGTTGCTCAAGTTGCGGCAACATAAATTCCATATTCTTGCCAATCGACCATTGCGGTTCAGAGGCTTCAAATCCTTGTGCTGTTTCCCATTGTGCCACTGTTTTTTTGGTCTGCTCAAAAGCACTTTCTATAGACATCTGCTCGCGCATGGCCTGATCAAAGAAAGCTCGTCCAAAATAAGTATAATCCGCTTCACTCGAACAGCCAAACGATGCCCGATCAGCCGCAGATGCGGTAATAATCAAGGTATTATCATCCTGCAAAGCGGGAACAAAACTCCCCGAATAACAAGCTGAAATTACGATTACTCGCCAACGGATGCCGGATTTATCCAGAGTATCTTTAAGCCATTTAGGATCGACATCATTTAAATCAATCGGGTCATTTTCCATTTCAAACTGATTCGGCAAACCATGTGAAGTCATGTATAAAAATAACACATCACTTTCTTTATTCATTTGCTGCCCGATACGGCGTAAAGCCATTTCCATACTGGTGCGTGAGGCAATCGGCATTTGAGTTCGTGTTTCAGGATTATTAATCAGGGCCAGTGAACGGCCAAAAGTCCCAAAACGGGTATCAAACTGCTCTTTAATCCGTTCAACTTCCGACTTAAAAACATCCTGATAACCTGCCCCGGCAACGCCTAAAAAGTACCAGTGCGACTGGGCAAACTCCCCATACTGGATCGATTCCAGCGACTTGTTCAAGATCCGGTTTTGGGCATAAAAAGCATCTTCGGCAAATGTCGGCGGGCTTTCTTCAACTTTCCAGATCGGTTGGCTTTTCACCGACATTTGCCACACCACAAGGGTGAACAGTGTCGCAGCGACAATCAGTGCCCGCTCCCACCATGGCCATTTCAGCTCACGGGAAAAGACCCATACCACCGCCAGGCTCTGCCAGACGAACAGCACCATAAAGATAGTCGGCAAATAGTCATACAATATATAAGGCAATACATCAATAAGGCCCAGATACTGGATCAGACTTTGCAATAAGGCTATATGGGTATCCAGTACCAGCCACAACAAGGCAGGTACCAGCATCAAACGTGGATTATTGATCCGCTGGGAAAGAAAAATACCGACGATGAGTGCAATAAAAGGCCATAAAGCATAACTGATCAGGCCTTGCGGGTTAAACTCCCCCATCTCCTCAGCACTGAGCCAACTGAATAAGCTGTTGGCACTGCCGCCTAAAATTCCCCAAAAAATCAGTTGTAGAATCGAGGGACGTACAATTTGCAAAGATCGGCGTGAACCCAGAAAAAGCCACATCCCGGCAGTTTGGTTGCTCTTAAAATCATGCCAAAAATTGATGGAGGGTTTAAAGTCGATCATAAGATTTTCTGGGGGGGCTTTAGCTCGCGAGTTTACACTCTAAGTTTATGCTTGATGGAATTTTTATCAATGCTGCTTTGGGACTATATAACAAATTAATGTACATTATTGAAACAATTACCAAACTACTCGGGAAAATGATGCTGAAAATAGGCATCAAAACGACAGGCATCTCCCTGCCATTGATGATCCGGTTCCAGGTTAGCCAAATAGACAGCCAAACGCGGCCGCTTCACCACCACACGTTTTGCCACTTTTTTTGCCAAAGTTAACAGATTATCGCCAAGATCCATTTCCCCATGTTCAGGCAATAACAGATGTAATAATTGCATCTGTTTTTTCACTTGTGCCTGTTTTTTAATGGCTTGTTGATTCTGGTCACGCTGCGGAAACATCGGATCAAGATAAACCACATCTACCACTCGCTTCTGTTCAGCCTGCTGCACTAAATAGTCGGCAGAATCAGAGAAAACCAGATGAATTCGTGACACTACTGAACTGAGAAAAGCATCATTTTGCGCATGGTTTTTGCTGTCTTCCAGTAAGGTAAACAAGACCGGATGCCGTTCAACCAGGGTGACTTCAGCACCCAAATGGGCCATTAACAAACTGTCATGCCCTAAACCGGCAGTCGCATCAATTAATGTAGGCTTTTCACCCAGATTACAGGCACGTGCAATCATTTCAGATTTTAACGATGAACGTTTTAAACGCGGCACTTCAGCTTGCCAGTCGGGCTGCATCTTCATGCCATTGGCACACAACCACAGTCCCGATTCATCTACACATAAAGCCAGTTCCGGATTTAAACGTAAAAATCGGGCATTCAGCTTTTCAATGATCTCAACATTTACACTGACACCACGTGAAGAAAGCACAGCAGAATACTGCTGTGCTTGTGCTTGAAACTGAGCTTCTGTAAACAAATGCATTACCAAGAAACCCAGCCTGTCCACCAAGTTGCCAAAATAAACAGACCAAAACCTATGCGGTAGTATGCAAATGCAGTGAAATCATGTTTCGATACATAGCGAATTAATGCACGAATCACGATAAGTGCAGAAATAAATGCCACAATAATACCCACTGCTAGAACAGCCATATCATTGCTATGCAAATCAGCCCTCATTTTATACATATCGAGTAAACCAGCACCCATTAATACAGGAATACCCAGAAAGAAGGAAAATTCTGCTGCTGCTTTACGTGATACACCTAAAAATAAAGACCCGATAATGGTTGAACCTGAACGTGAAGTCCCTGGAAATAAGGCTAAACATTGAATCAGACCAATTAAAGTTGCTTGTTTATAGGTCAAGTCATCCACTTCTTGAGTTTCAATGCTATGCGGACGGCGTTCAGCCCATAAAATAATAAAACCACCCACAATTAAGGCAATCGCGACAGTAATTGCATTAAACAGGTACGCCTTGATGATATCACCAAACGTTAAGCCGATAATGATGATTGGAATTGAAGCAATAATTAAGTTAATACTTAAACGGCGGCCCTGTTCTTGACCTTTTAAGCCCCCGATTAAAGCGCCCCAAAGTTTGCCCCAGTACTCGTAAATCACCGCTGCAATTGCACCAATCTGCACTGCAACCGCAAACATATCTCTTTTTTCAATGGTCCAGAAATCTAAAAGCTGACCTGCTAAGATTAAATGCCCGGTACTTGAAATCGGTAGAAATTCAGTAATCCCCTCTACCAAGCCCATGATGGCCGCTTTAAATAATAATAAAAGATCCATATCTAACCTTAAGTTGCTTTAATTTGTTCTGGAATTTTTTTCCACGCATTATCACGTAAATACACTGGTAGTGCTTCTTCAGCTGCAACCCAATGCTGCTGTAATGCAGCAATACGTGCAATTTGTGCAATATCTTGTGCTGTGGCAACAAGCTCTTTAAATTCTATAGCTTCAGGCTGAATTAAAGCTGAACCTGAACCGACAAGTTCAAATCTGACGGCCTGACTGGCAGCACTATAATTCAACAGTTGCTCTGTATCCACAGCCTGCATAATACCCTGCTGATCCAGCTGAAAACTCGCAATATAGACTTCATTCATACGCGCATCCAGTACTGCAGTCACTGCGGTTAAACCTGCTACACGGTATGCTGCCTGTGCCAGAGCTTGCAAGGTTGAAACAGGAACAACAGGTAGATCATTGGCCCATGCCAAGGCCTGAGTCACGGCAGCATTAATACGTACCCCACTAAAAGAACCGGGACCACGGCTAAATGCAATTGCAGTTAAGTCCGCGGCAGACAAGCCAAGCTGGGTAAAAGCCTGTTCGATCATTGGGAGAATCGTTTGCGTTTGTGCTTTTGCTCGCGCATCTAATTGAAAAAATAATTCTTGAGTGTCATCTACAATAGAAACGGAACACTGCTCATTGGCAGTTTCCAATGCCAGCAACTTCATGCACAACCTTAATTTATTTAAATATAAAAAACGTCGGATATCATACTCCACTCATGCGTGCGAGGCGAGATTTTCCATCCACAGGATACAAAAAAGCCAAGCATTTGCTTGGCTGAATATCTCGTTTCAAATTACAGTTCAACCGACTCTAAATGCTGAAAATTTTTGAAATGCTCGGCATAGTGCATGGCACTCATTTTTAATTTGGCTTCAGCCGCCTCATCCAGCGTTTTGACGATTTTACCTGGCGAACCCATGACCACAGAATTGTCCGGAATCACCTTACCTTCTGGAATTAAGGCATTAGCACCAATAATACAATTTCTACCAATCACGGCATGATTTAAAATCACGCTGTTAATGCCGATCAGCGTGTTATCTCCTACGGTGCAGCCATGCAACATGGCCTGATGGCCAATCGTGACATAGCTTCCAATATGCATTTCAATACCTGCATCGGTATGTAAAACGGCATTTTCCTGCACATTGGTAAAATCCCCTAACGTGATTTTACTGTTATCGCCCCGAATCACGGCGCCAAACCAGACACTGACCTGCTTGCCCATTTCTACCTGGCCGATAACGGTCGCATTATCTGCCACCCAGCCATCCCAAGGTTGATGCGTTGCTTGAGGTGTATATCCTTTAAATTTATAAATCATGAGGTGAAATTCCTTATTTACCGTATTTAATCTTATTGCTATGAAAAGTGGGCGAATTTAATAAAAATGGCCATTCCTTTTGATAATCCAAACCATACTGAAACAGTGAAACCAACATTCGTGCCGTCAATCCCCAAACCACCTCATTTTCCACACGCATGCTGGGAAAATACAAAGACTGATGAGCATAACGCACCTCATAGGGAATGGGCGGTGCATTCATTAAGCTACTCAGTGATGCAAAAAAGATTCGATCAATTTCAGCTGGTTGAGGAATAAGTTCCACTTCAGGCGGAATCAGCCCGACCACAGGTTTGACCAGCATCCCGTTGCGGGCTTTTTGCATGGGCAAATCGCCAATCAGTTGCACATCAAATGGATTCAGTGCGGTCTCTTCATAGGCTTCGCGCAAAGCCACCACAATATTACTGGTATCTTGCGGATCTCTTTTCCCCCCCGGAAAAGAAACTTCCCCGGCATGATTGGATAAATATAAAGAACGGCGCGTGAGCAAAACTTTGGGATCAGACTCATCAGTAATGGCAATCAGTACAGCTGCATGAGCAGGCTTGATACGTGTAGAAAAGCGTAACCTGTGCTGTAATAATTGTATTAATGAGTAGTCATCCATGCGCTACTGCTCCTGCCTCATGCTTTATTTCATCATAGCTGAATTTTTATTCCAAAGGATAGAAATGATGCCAAAGTTGCATTTTTCAGTTATGCTGATCAACACCTTTATCATTGACGATGAATATGAATTTCTGTGTAATTTGCGGACATAAAACAACGGAAAAAATTCCACTCGGCGACCATCAATTACGCCGTGTTTGTACAAATTGTGGCAATATTCATTACGTCAATCCCAAAGTCATTTGCGGGGCACTGGTGCTGTGGGAAAATAAGGTTTTGCTGTGCCGCCGTGCCATTGAACCGCGTTATGGGCTATGGACCCTGCCCGCAGGTTATATGGAACTGTTTGAAACCATGGAACAGGGCGCTGCCAGAGAAACCCGCGAAGAGGCTGAAGCTGAAGTCGAAATCGAACAGCTGTACTGTATGTACAATATTCCCCGAATTGGACAAATTTACGTTCTGTTCAAGGCCAATCTCGTCAAAGGCATATTCGGTGCTGGTGAAGAAACCATTGAGTCGCGTTTATTTGATGAACATGATATTCCTTGGTCTGAACTGGCTTTTCCCAGCGTAGAACGGACCTTAAGACATTATTTTGAGGATCGTAAAACTGCTTCATTCAGCATGCATTTAGAAACTTTAGGTACCCGCTTAGATCATACTGGTTAAAGATGCGATACATTTGCAATTTAATAAAAAGCCCATCATATGATGGGCTTTATTTTTTGCTTACTTCTTTTTGACTGTATAACACGGAGCCAAAGCAAAAGTTAAACTGCCTCCACTTAACTTCGCAAGATCTGCATCTTGAGAAGTGTGCGATGTATTATTGGTATTATAAACTTTCTGGAAACTTGATAATGAGTTTGCCCATTTTACCGTACCAACAGCAGAGTCTTTAAATGTAATATCAGCCGCACCCGAAGTAAGATTTAATAAGTTAGCTACATTAAGTAAAGCACCACCCACCAGAATACTATCACCAGACGTTGAAGTCTTAATATTGGTATTCATTCCCACTAAAGCACCGTCAATTTTTTTCAAGTTTGCATTTGCCAATACCATACGCAAGGAAATATTCTTATCATTGGTGAAAGCACGAGAAACTGTACCAATCCGGTATTGTTGAACTCCATACTGGTCTATATAAGTGGATGAATTAAAGCCTGTGGTATCACAAGCGCTTTTTCCTGAAGCCAACTCCTGATCCAAAGCAGTACTCATATCATCTTCAGTATAACCAGGTTTCATATTGGTTCGAATGTTGCCTTTTTCATCAATCACTATTCCCAATACAACGTCTTTCACGCTGGTATCGGTAAATTTAAAGGTCAAATTTGCGTACATCGGGAATATATAAGCTTCGCCAGATTTCACATTATTAATGGATTTAAAAACCCTTTTATCTAGATAAGTGATAGGAAAGGTTTTATATAAATCGAGTGTACCATTAAAATTTTCGCTGCCAATGGTCTGCCTCCATAGACCAAAATCCAGCTTATCAGCTGCAGTGACTTCTGTTTTCCTAGTAAGCAACTTATAGAATGCTTCTTTGCCAGCAATCATATAATCATTATATAAAGTGCCCTGATAAATACTTAAAGGTGTAGTGACTTGATCGACCTGAAAATCAAAATTTTGATCAATTTTCTTGGTTACCGGATTAATCCAATGCTCTTGTGCATTTGCAGTCATTCGAATCGGTCGGGTGGTGGTCAGCAATTTGGTATTTAATCCACCTATCGTCGAAGTATCGCTAATGCCTGGACCACGCCATTGTATGCCACTACCAAAAGTATAACCGTCACGATCGGTAATCAACATGAAATGTCCTAACAGATGCTGCGTTGAGCTGTCCTGAGGATTACACGTATCTTTATTACAACCAACTAAACCATCTGAACCACTTAAACTACTAATCACTCCAGAGGTTGAAAATAATGAAAATTCCGGTTGATATACCCCGGCATTCGCAATATTCATCAACATACTGACCGTAGAAAATGCCTGCTCATTGGTTATATTTGAAATATTAATCCAAGGTTGGATCAATAATTCAAAATCGGAATCTGTGGTATTTGCAAAGGTTTCTTGAGGAATTGACTGACTGATTCTCTCCAAATCTACACGCATTTGATCCGTAATATATAAGGCTTGAATATCGGCTGGATCAGCAATCCCCCCATTTTGTAGCGCAAGTGCCTGTAATATTTTTGCCAACCGCATAGCGACCTTCACTGTGCTATCACTGGTATCCAGAGACTTAGCTGGTGTACCGGCAATTCCGGAGGCAATGTCCAAAATAGTCAAACGAGGCAATTGTGAGGTACTTACCTTGGCAATCTTATTTAGGTCTAGCGTTCCCAAATTAATTTGCTTATCTTTTTCCCCCTTCAGGAAGAAAGTAATTTTGTCACCGACTTTACATGCCCCGGTTGCTGCCCCATCTTTCAAATCTAAAGTGGTTACAAAGCTATTTTTAGTATCACTACTACAAGTAAAATTTAATCCATTTAATGGATAATCCAAGGCAAATCCAAGACATCCACTAGCACCTATCGTACACGTTCCATTCGTTGTACTACCTTCATAAACTTCAGGAATAACATTGGCACTTTCACCACCACACCCCGTTAAAGCTGCCATCAATGTGGTGAGGGCAAAAGGGAGTAAATATTTATTTTTCATCCGAGTTCTCTTCTTATATCCTTAGCGAATTGCTATTAATTTTAATTGACCCTGATTGGTGAGTGCTTTGTTTTCTAGATCTATCGCACTGGCTAAAGGAGTCAACAACATATATCGGCTTTGAGAAGGAATATGAATGATTCCTTCAATTTTTTCATGGCTAGTAAATGACTCGGCAGTTTCATGATTTTTAAAGCCTCCTGCTCCCTCAAGTACACAGCCATTGGTATCTAGAAAAACCACAAATGGCCAATAAAAGGTCGGATTCTGTTGTCGCGAAGCATAAGAGTTAATCTGCACATTCTGAATTGCATTGGAAATCTTCACAATTTCAAAATCAAAATGCTCTTTTAATGGTGCACGTGGCCAGACATTGACTTCCTTATCCAGACTGACTGTTTTCGCATTTTTAATTTTTTTGTCCTGAATACATTGTTGACCTAAACTATTCACGGCATCAGCCTGAGAAACCCGGTAATAAGTCGATGACAAGGTAATAGGACCACTATCCTGTTTTTGATTCTTTTTAAAAAATGATTGCAGTAGGGATTTACTCACCCCTTTTTCACGCTCGACCATTTGTAAGCGTGTCGCTCCATGTTTGGTATCAATGATGCCTTCAGGCATAGCATAAAAACGTTTTTTCCCTTCCAGATTAAATTCCTTGTCTTCCAGGTATTCATTTTTTATATATTGCGTACCATCAACCGTGACATAGTTTTCTGCATCTTTAGCTTCTTTCAGTTCTTTAGGCGTACTGGTAGCGAGAGGTACGATTTCTTCCACCTTTTTAGGCAGGGGTTGAGGCTGCGCTAAAACTTTTTGCTTTTTCTCAGTTTCAGGTTCTACATAGGTCGCTTGCGTTATTTTAGCGGTATTCACTTGGGTAGAAGCTTTTTTTGTAGGGCTTTGGACTGCTACTTTATTTTTCACCGGTAATTGCGATAATGGTGTAGTTTGAGTTGCAATAACCTTGATGTCTGGCTGATTATTGGCGGAATGAGTGACCGAGTGAGTTTCTTGAACTCTCACCTCTACTGAGGAAGATTTACTTCCTTCAGTTTCTTTATTTTTGGGCGCAGATTTTTGTTGCACGACCATAGGCCTACCATCTGGCCCAATAATGGTGTAAAATTCTCCCGCATGAGAAAAAGATACCTGCACCACACATAGCGTAAGTATCGATTTCACACATAAATTCCCTTTCATTATTTTCAATTTCTCTACCATCGTGTTCTATAGTTCAAGCCTAAAATTGTGACTTTGGTATTCGTTTTAACATTTAAACCTGCATATGGATTTAGTAGAATATTATTCACACCCGTTTGGTTTGCTAAACTACTGGTATTTGCTGGAATGTTATCTTTACTACGTAAGAAACCAATCGATAAATCCAGATCGGTATCTGCATCGAAACGATAACCTACCCCCAAGCCAAACAATTGTGCATTGTTAATCGGCACCATTGTATTTCGCTTATTATCAGGAATTGCACTAGTACGCGGTTCATATCCGGCACGTAATTTCAGACGATCTGTTGCAGAATATTCCAGACCTATCCCATAATTCCAAGGTGAAGTAAATTCCAGTGGAAGTGCCAGAGAAGAATCACCAATATTTTCAGAAAGTAATTTGGCAATTTTTAATGCTGAAATTTGTCGGTCAAATTCAAATTTAAACTTGTCCCACGCTTTATAATCTGTCCAGCCCACATCAAAATTGACTTGTAAATCAGGTAAAAGCTTATATTTTATTCCTGCTTGAAAATGGGCTGGATATTCAAAATCCATTGAAACCAGACCTGACTCACTTGCAGGAATATTATTAGGAAACCCCAAAATTGCCGCAAGAATTTGACCTGTAGGAGATGACATTAAACCATTGATCAGCTCACGTGGTGCCTTTGCGTTATCAATGTGATATTTACCTTTCAAACGCATTTTTGCCGCACTTTGATATACCATACCAAAGCTAAAATCCTCAGTCGGTTCCCACAATACGCCCAGGTTATAACTTGGGCTAAGTGATTGTTCCAGAGCAAGCTGCATTTGCCCGAACCTGCCAAATGGGTTCATACCTTCTTGGGCATTACATATACCTAACAACAGAATGTCAGTAATAATGTCCGAGTTTTCTTTAAAAGGTGTACAAACGACCTCATCAATCATTCGTAACATACCAATTAATTCATTGGGAAAACGCAAATCCGTTTTTAAACCAATGGCTTGGTATGACATACCTATAGAAGCACCCACGGATAACTCATCATTCACTTGATAGGCAATAGATGGAGATAAATAGGTAATCCTTTCTAGAGCAACCTGTTGCCCCATGTAATTCGCAGGATTGCCATTTTCCGCACCAAAACCGGCAACCAAAGGTGCATACATTGCAGTTGCAAAAGTTGTTTTTGAACCTGGTGGATTGTAAGCAATACCTGCTGTAGGTGCAGCCATGGGTAGACCTTCACCAAGATCCACCATTTTTTTTAATACTGGGACGTATAGACTGACGTATTCAACATCCCCATTCACTGTGCCTTTAAAGTCTGTACATAAATCGGAAGAAATCTCTGGCCCGTCATTACACACCATCGGGTCATCTGAATAGCCAAATACGTTATAACCAGCAGGAACAGAAAATTCCCGTTGGATATCAAAATTAGCAAGAATCCCCTGCACATCGGTTTGCAGACCTTCAATTTTGGTCAAAGCTGCAGGGTTAAAATGAATTGCACTAATACCAGGAGGATCTGCAGTAACCGCATTTCCCATACTCAATGATCTGACATCAACAGATAAGTTAGTACCTAATTGAGCGAAAGTTGCACTTGAACAGCCCGAGACGATAATTGCTGCAGCTAACGGGCGAAGTCGAATCTTATACATACGACTACCCTCTTAGCGTAGTTTCTTACCGAAACCTAAAATATCCAGTGGGAATGACAAACCTAAAGATACATCTGGCGCATCTTCTGTCAGGCCTATACCCACAGTCCCATTGACAATAGTTTCAGGTGAAACACGAACACCCAATGAAATTGCTAAAGTGGAGCTGGTCTGGTCAGCTGGTGAATAACTCTCACCCGAAGTATAAGTAAATTCTGAACCGGTATTAAAACTTTGCTGATATGACATCGTCATAGACACATCATAGTTAAATGAATAGGCAAAACCTAAAGCAAAACCTCCACTGATCCCAGGTTGAAACTCATCCAGTACTCGTAAACCACGACGTTGATTTAAACCCGTTTCTTTAAAGCCATAATTGGCAGATACGGAAGCAAACAATACCACTGGATCGATATATTTACGCGTACTTGCACCAATCCCTGCAGAGTAATAACCTTTACCGGTTGCTAGATCATTAGTCGCATTAATTTCATAAGGACTATCACCAGTTTTAGTAGAAATATTACCGAATAAGATCAGGGGTAGTCTGCCAGCTTTTAGAGGGAAAGGCTCCCAACGCGTACCAAAAGAAATATCACCTAGACCTGCTGTAGAAGTATCTTTTAATAAATCTGTTTTAGCGACTAAAGGTACTGAAGCCGTAAAGGTTAAATTATCTAGAATGCCATACTGCGCAGTAAATGTATTGGTAACAGAATGGGTCGCATTTTCTTGAACACGGAGTTGATACAGTTGTCCACTCGCCATTTCAGCATCAATCTGTGTATCACGATAATAGGTATAATCAATATCGTAATAAGATGAAATCTCACCTTTTTTAATTAAAGAATATTGTCTTTCATTTGAGGTAAAGACTTCTTGTAAGTTAGCTTCTTTACTTGCATCCCCTTCTTGCTGCTGTAAAGCAGAAGAAGCTTGCTCATTTGCATTAACAGGTTGTGGCTGTGCCGCTGGAGCACTATCGGCAGATGAGGTTGCTGCTGGCTCTTCAACCTGTTCATCAACCACTTCATATTCACCGAGTGCTGACTCTTCCACTTGAACATTTGCGGTTACTTCAGGTTGTACATTTGCAGACTGTGATGCTGTAGATTGAACTTCTGTTTCCTGCTGATCTACAACCTCGTATTCTCCGAGTGCCGGTTCTTCAGCTGCATATACCCCCCCTATTGCCATTTGAACACTCAAAGCCAATAAAGTTTTGTTCATCCATTTACGATTCATATTCCATCCCACCATTTTTATTTTTTTAATCTACTTACTTTTATACTTTATTTACTTTTGTAATAAAGACGTAAAAAATTATATGTCGATTCCCCAAATTTTTCCGAGTCTTCATTTAAATTCTTGTCTAAACGAATCGTTGATGCCTTATTGGCAATTTTATCCATATAGAACTGCGGATATTGCATGTTAACGAAAGCATAGCGATTGACAGTTGCATCTTCGACATGTCGTAAGTCTGTATCCTGAAGTGCTAATAAACTTTTTCTCTTTTCAGGTGCGACATTAATTAAAAATAGGGTGTTGTTTTCCCAGATATCCTTGAAACGTGTTTCATCGAAACTAATATTACCCACTGCAGGGTCAGCTACATAAACACGGCCATTCTTGTATGCTTTAAACACCACAAAATGTTTAAATCCTGCATAAGAAATTGGCACAATGGCTGGTTGTCCCTGTTTCACTAAATCGGAAAATTCGCCTTTATATCCCCCGCTTTCGAAACCGATTGCTCCGACAAAGCGTTTCATATCAAGTAAGGAAAAACTACGTCGCTCGACGATTTTCTCGGTCTCACCAAATTTAAGCAAACCATTCATAACTTGTTGTTCTGTCATGGTTACACCAACATCAACATAACCATTTAACAAGGTCGTTAATGCTGCTGATCCACAGCTATAGTCATAAGCTTGACGTACAATACCCCTAAATTGATCTTCTACAGCAGGTTTAATGAGGACTGCTTCTCTATGCATTCGAGTGAATGAATCTTGGCGAGAGTCTAAGGTTTCAGTGTAATACACAGCTTCCGCTGGCTTTTTTTTAATTTCAAAGGCTTCTTTGGCAGCGTAATACATCAATGCCGAGCCTAACGCGATCTCTAACATATCTTCTGACTTTTCTAGTTATCGGCATGACGTGCCTTTGCTCATTATTTTTCTAGAGTTATTACTCTACATCCATGTAAAAAGGAAGATAACCTTTTTTATAAAAAAAAACAGCTTTTTTTTAGTTTATTTGAAAAATTTAACATTATTTTTGTAAAAAAAAGCGCGTGATTTCACGCGCTTTTTTCAATTCGAAATTAATGACCAGAAATACTAATCATAGAACCTTTATCATAACTAGCACCGTAGAATGTTTGCAAACCTTGAACTTCTACATCACCAATAGAACCAGCAGTACGGCTACCTAAATGAATGCCTTTAACATAATTATCAATTTTGTCATTTGTGCTTACAATACGCACAAAGCCTTTATTCGCTGCCGACTCACCAAATACACTTACACTTGCTTTCATAGTTAAGTTTGTTGAATTGGCATCAGCAACTTTAATGCTTTCAATAAAGATTTCCCCTGGACCTGTAGTACTAATTGGACCAGCAGTTGGGTGAACTGCAACC
Organism: Acinetobacter sp. YH01018; assembly: GCF_013420295.1. Classification (NCBI taxonomy): domain Bacteria; kingdom Pseudomonadati; phylum Pseudomonadota; class Gammaproteobacteria; order Moraxellales; family Moraxellaceae; genus Acinetobacter; species Acinetobacter sp. YH01018. The sequence continues at coordinate 9,952 of NZ_VOYL01000036.1, read as the reverse complement.
ACAGCACCATTTGTTGAATTATCTAAAATACCTAGGTTCTTGATTTCAAGACCACCCTGCATTACAGAATCCAATTTAATCATGGCACCTTGAGGCGCTGCACCCAATTGAATATTGGCAGTCATTTTACCTGTTTTAACAGACAAACCACTTAAAATCGCATTGTAGTTAGAATCATTACCGCCACGACGGATATTAACAGCAGGATCATTTGCACCAGATGCTGTTACACCAATCTCACCAATATGGATTTCCAAACCAGAAACTTGAGCTGCAATGTTGATAAATGCTGTATTACCACTCCCTGAACCAGCATCGCTATCAATTTGCAAATCAGCAAGGTTACCAGTAGCTAATAATGATTGGTAGTTTGCACCAATAAAAATACCTTGGTCTTTACGATCAATGGTACCACCATTGGTTAATGTAATTGTTTCTGAGTTTTTTGCACCCTTGATTGAAATAGCACCCGCATTACCAGTACCGCCTAAAGCAGTAGTAGGAATAACTGTACCAGTAGCATCTTTAGTACTTAAACCATCATTATCATGAACGAATAATTTATCGATCGTAATTCTAGAAATACCGATCCCGATGTTAATACCATCTTGACCAGTAGTAGCACCCAATGAAGCATCATCCATTGCTTGCATTGCCATCGCATTTGCGCTAATTGCTAATGAAGAAACTAAAGCAAGTTTAGTAAATTTTTTCATTTCGTACTCTCCCAAGAGTATTATTTTTTTGATTGTTAACTACTCGATTTCACTAATTGTTTTTTATTTTTTGACAATAGTGAGGCTTTCCTTGAGCAGCTGGTTTGCCCTAGCTAAGTTATCTCTGTGTCATTTTTTGTTCAACTGCTGTTGGTCGCAATCTACATGTTACCGATAAACGGTATTTACAGTTTTTATGCATCAACAATGTTATAGAATAGACCATCTATGTATCGAATTTATTAAGTCACGTCGTATGAATGAGCCTGTTTTTTTTCAAAAATTGCTAACCAAGCAACAGCTTAATCCTACTGAAATTCTTTTATGCTTATCGCATCTTAACCATGTGGTTTACTTAAAAAATGTAAAGCAACCTGTCATTGCAATTTTGGCTTCTGAATATATGCTGATGCAAAATAACAAAATTCAGAAATTTACCAGAACATCGTTAAACAAATATCAACAAAAAAATGAACCAATTGATTTCAATCAATTTTTTAAGCAGGATTTGCAAAATCACACCTCCGATTTCAATGGTGGTTTAATCGGTTTTATCAGTTATGATGAAGCTGCCCAACAACACGTCAATATTCAATCCAAGAACCAGCCCTCTTTATTTTTAGGCATTTATTGCAGCTATATTAAACTGACCGATCAAGGCTGGACCTTTTTTAGTCATGAACATGAGGCTGAAGCGATCTTTCAGGTACTTCAAAATGCCTTGCAAAACAAAAACAAGCCAAGTAAAGAAAATCAAAATTTCACCCTCACTCGACCTTGTACCGCACGCTGGACTAAAAAACAGTATGTGAATGCCTTTAATCAGATTCAAGATTACATTCGGGCAGGTGACTGTTATCAAATTAATTTAACTCAAGAATTTACAACCAAAGCACAAGGTTTGTTGTTAGATACAGCAGAAGCGTTTTGGCAATTGACTGATGCACCTTATTCAGGTTATCTCAAAATCAATGATTTTGAATTATTAAGCTGCTCTCCCGAACTGTTTATCAAGTTTGAAGCAAATCGGAAAATCACCACAAAACCGATTAAAGGCACTATGCCCAGATATTCAGATGTTGCGCAAGATGAGCAATCCAAGCAAAGCTTAATTCACTCTAAAAAAGACCAAGCCGAAAATGTAATGATTGTTGATTTACTGCGTAATGATTTGAGCGTATACGCTGAAACAGGCTCTGTTAAAACACCAAAACTTTTTGAAATTGAGTCATTTAATCAAGTTCATCATATGGTGAGTGAAGTCACTGCTAGATTAAGGCAAGATATCAATCCTTTTCACGTTCTGATGTCAGCTCTTCCGGGCGGTTCAATCACAGGCGCTCCCAAAATTCGTGCCATGCAAATTATAGAGGAACTTGAAGGTGCTCCACGTGGTGCCTACTGTGGTTCGATGGGGTATTTTAATTTTGATGGTACAGGTTCATGGAATATTTTGATTCGCTCAATTCAAAAATATCAGAATGATATTTCTGTTTGGGCTGGCGGAGGGATCACCATTGCATCAGATTGCGATGCCGAATATCAGGAATGTTTTGATAAAGTGTCTGCCATGCTGGATTTGCTTAATACCTGGTATAAGCCAAATCAACAAAAAAGCGATTCCTGAGAATCGCTTTTTTGACTTCAAATCCCTCCTCCCTTTATAAAAGGTGAGGAGCACTGCTCCGCAAGGGAGGTGTTTAATTAAGCTAAAATATCACTTCTCAAGGTATCGACTAAACGCTGGTTTTGCTCGTCGGTACCAATGGTAATACGCAGGAACTGGTTGATACGGGGCTTATTAAAATAACGTACGATAATGCCACGTTCGCGCAATTCAGCAGCAAGCTCAGCTGCATCTCGACTCGCTAATGACGCAAAAATAAAGTTTGCACTCGATGGCAAAACTTTAAAGCCAAGCTCAGCCAATTGGGCAACCAACTTTTCACGGCTTGCAATCACTTTCTCATTTTGCGCTTCGAAGTATTCTTGATCTTCAAAAGATGCTACAGCTGCTGCAATCGCAAAACGATCGATCGGATAAGAATTAAAACTGTTCTTCACCGCTTCAAGGGCAGCGATGAGATGTGGCTGTGCAATGGCAAAACCGACACGTAATCCCGCCAGTGAACGAGACTTAGATGTAGTTTGGCAAACCACCAAGTTATCGTATTTCTCAACCAGTTTTACCGCCGATTCAGCACCAAAATCCACATAAGCTTCATCTATGACGACCACTGAATCTGGATTGGCCTGAAGCACATCTTCAATGGCTGATAAACCCAGTGCGATACTGGTCGGTGCATTCGGATTGGTAATAATAATCCCGCCATTGGCCTGTTTATAATCATCCACCACAATTTCAAAATCATCATTCAATGGCAAAACTTTGGTTTTTACCCCAAAGAACTGACTGTAAACCGGATAAAAACTATAGGTAATGTCCGGATAAAGCACTGGCAACTCTTGGACAAAAAATGCTTTGAAGATATGTGCCAATACTTCATCAGAGCCATTACCTACAAATACATGATCTACCGAGACATGTTGCTGTTTGGCAATCGCCTGTTTTAAAGCAGATGCATCCGGGTCTGGATATAAACGCAGCACATCTGCTGAATTGGCCAATACCGCTTGAACCGCTTTGACCACTTTTGGTGATGGGGGATAGGGATTTTCATTGGTATTGAGTTTTAATAAGTTTTGGATTTTGGGTTGTTCACCTGGTACGTAAGGTTCGAGTTCACGTACTTCAGGACTCCAAAAACGCATTTGCTCTGTGGTGATGGTCGACATTTTATTTTCTCTTATTTCCCTCTCCTAACCTCATCTTGCGCTTTGCTTTAAAGCAATCATTAAAGCTCGCTCAGGGAGAGGAATCTTCATCTCATAAATGATGCAATCAAACATCAAAGTTATTCTCATAATATGAGTTTCCCCTCTCCTTTCAGGAGAGGGTTAGGGAGAGGTTTATAATTTTAGAAAACCAGATTTTTTCTATCTAGCCTATGATTTATTACTGATAACGATAACGCGCTGAACGTGCATGTGCATCCAGGTTTTCCTGTTGCGCCAAGATATCCGCTGTTTTTGCTAAAGTTTTCACGCCTTCTTGCGAGCACATAATCAGGCTGGAACGCTTCTGGAAATCATACACCCCGAGTGGTGATGAGAAACGCGCTGTGCCTGATGTTGGTAATACGTGGTTAGGACCGGCACAGTAATCACCAATCGCTTCAGGCGTATAACGTCCCATGAAGATGGCACCGGCATGGCGAATATTTTCCGACATTTTCTCTGCTTCATCCAGGCAAAGCTCTAAATGTTCTGGCGCAACCTGATTGATGAGGTCAATCGCTTCCTGACGATCTTTCACCAAAACCAATGCCCCACGGTTAGCAATTGAAGTACGAGCAATTTCAGCTTTTGGCAAAGCCGCCAAATGTTCTTCAATCGCCTGTTCAACGTCGTTTAAAAGCTGCTCATCTGGGGTGATAAAAATCGCTTGTGCAACTGTATCATGCTCAGCTTGTGACAATAAATCCATTGCCAGCCATTTCGCGTTATTCTGACCTTCTGCATATACCAAAATTTCGGATGGTCCTGCAATCATGTCAATACCGACTTGACCAAATACAGCACGTTTAGCTGCTGCTACGAAACGGTTACCTGGACCAGTAATTTTATCGACAGAGGGAATGGTTTCCGTACCATAAGCTAATGCTGCAACTGCTTGCGCACCCCCAATGGTAAATACACGGTGCACACCAGCCAGATATGCCGCTGCCAATACTAGGGGATTGAGTTCACCATTTGGCGCCGGAACCACCATGATAATTTCAGGCACGCCTGCAACATGCGCAGGCACGGCATTCATCAAGACTGAAGACGGATACGATGCCAAACCACCCGGTACATAAATACCGACACGATCCAGCGGGGTAATTTTTTGCCCTAAGGTATTTCCCAAAGCATCAACATAGGTCCAACCATCCTGCTTTTGTGCTTGATGGAATTCACGAATACGGTTTGCAGCCAATTCTAATGCTTCACGAACTTCTGTAGTTAAACCTTCAAAAGCCGTTTTAAGTTGTTCTTGAGTGAGTTCTAGATCAGAAAATTGATGCGCTGGATGTCGATCGAACTGTTGAGTGAGTTTAAGAACATGAGCATCCCCATGCAGACGTACGTCAGCAATGATTTGGTCTACGGTTTTTAAAAGTTCAGGATCACTAACTGTCTCAAAAGCCAACAAGTCCGCAAAGGCCTGTTTAAAGCTTTGATCTTGAGTCGATAAACGTCGCATCAATTTACCCACAAGGTTTAATAGGAAAACTTTAGTTTACCTTGTTTCCCAGACTTTGTGGGTATCTATCACGCATCTATTCACATAGTTTTATAGGAAATTACTTTGTGAATCATCGAATAAATCCGGGGCTTAAGCCGTTATGATAAAAATGGGCATAAAAAAACCGCCACAGGATGACGGTTTTTCAAATGAGCATGCAGCGCTGCTTATTTTTTGCTTTCGCGTTCTTCCACTGCTTTTTCAAGCTGTGCCAAAATCGGATTAAGCAGTGCTTGTTTACGTTTAAAGCTGGCTTTATTTACAATCAAACGTGAAGATACTTTGCAGATTTCTTCCAAAGGCTCTAAACCATTGGCACGTAGCGTATTACCCGTATCTACGACATCAACAATATAATCACCTAAACCAACCAGTGGCGCAAGTTCCATCGAACCGTAAAGCTTGATGACATCAACTTGCTCGCCCAGGCTGGCATAGTATTGACGTGTAAGATTCACATATTTAGTGGCAATTTTTAAACGGCCTTTCGGACGAACCATACCGACTTTACCCGCTGTCATGAGTTTGCAGTTGGCAATTTTCAGGTCTAATGGTTCATATACATTTTGTGCGCCATGTTCCATCAGCACATCTTTACCTGCAACACCCAAATCCGCTGCACCATTTTCCACATAAGTCGGTACATCAGAGGCACGTAAAATTAAAATACGGACCTGTTTATGTGTGGTTGGGAAAATTAATTTACGGGATTTATCCGGATCTTCCAGTAAATTAATTCCTGCTGTTTCTAGCAGAGGTAAAGTTTCTTTTAAAATACGTCCCTTACTTAATGCTAAAGTTAAACCATGATCAAAATTACCCATAACGTCAAAGTTTGGATCATCGTTTCTCATATCGCTCATTAACTTACTCGCTTAATTTGGGCACCTAAACCTTGTAACTTCGCTTCAACATCTTCATAACCGCGATCAATATGATAAATACGGTCAATCAGGGTTTCACCTTCGGCAGCCAATGCAGCCAAAACCAAAGAGAAAGAAGCACGTAAATCTGTCGCCATTACAGGAGCAGCTGAAAGTTTTTCCACCCCTGTAACCACTGCATCGTTACCTTCAACCTGAATATTTGCGCCCATACGTGCCAATTCAGGTACATGCATAAAACGGTTTTCAAAAATCGTTTCAGAAATCGTGGCAAAGCCACGACCAATCGCGTTGACAGCCATAAGCTGAGCTTGCATATCAGTTGGGAATTCTGGATGTGGCAGGGTCTGGAAGCTGACCGCTTTAGGACGTTTACCCATCATATCGAGTTCAATCCAGTCATCACCACGGGTCACTTCCGCACCCATTTCTTCAAACTTATCCAAAACGGCTTCAAGTAATGCTGGATCGGTATGGGTCGTTTTTACTTTACCACCGGTAATTGCCGCGGCAGCCAAATATGAACCTGTTTCAATACGGTCGGCAACTACAGCATATTCACAGCCATGTAAATGCTCAACACCGGTAACCACTAAAGTCTCGGTATCCAAACCTTCAATTTTCGCACCCATTTTAATCAGCATTTTTGCCAGATCAGTGATTTCAGGTTCACGAGCTGCATTACGGATAGTTGTGACGCCATCAGCTAATACTGCTGCCATCAGAATATTTTCAGTACCGCCCACAGTCACCATATCAAAGACCACTTCGCCACCTTTGAGACGACCATCGACTTTGGCATTAACATAACCGGCTTCAACTTCAATTTCAGCACCCAAAGCTTCTAATGCTTTAAGATGTTGATCGACTGGGCGTGAACCAATGGCACATCCACCAGGAAGAGATACTTTTGCACTACCATAGCGCGCCAATAACGGACCAAGCACCAAAATAGAAGCACGCATGGTTTTGACCAGTTCATAGGGGGCAAACTGATTATCTAATGTAGACGTATCCGCTTTAACGGTATCGCCTTCATAAGAAATTTGAACACCCAAACCAGCAATCAGTTTTACCAACGTGTTCACATCCTTAAGATTTGGAACATTGGTTAATGTGGTGGGAGTTTCAGGGAGAATCATTGCAGCAAGTAATGGAAGTGCTGCATTTTTTGCACCAGAAATACGCACTTCACCTTCGAGCTTAACACCGCCCTGAATTAAAAATTTATCCATCTAGTTCTAAGCTCCGAATAAGCTTGCTTTACGCCATTCTTCTTTGGTCATTGCACGAATAGTTACTGCATGTACTTCACCGCTGGCAATATATGAATTTAACGGAGCATAAACTGTCTGTTGGCGTGCCACCGGACGTTTGCCTTCAAATTGTTCATCTACAATGCGAAGATCAAATTTCCCGCCTTGCCCACTAACTGCAACTTCAGCCTCTGGAAAAGCAGCTTTTAAAATTTCAGTGAGCTGTTCACTATTCATCACAAAGACCTCTTATAGGACCAACGGTGTAAAAACCTGCCATTTTACTATAAATATGAAAAATAAATCATTAAGCTATAACATTTAATATATAAAAAAAGAGGTCATAAAAAACCTCTTTTTGTTCAGCAACAAAACTATGCCATTAAAGATGGGGATGCAACCTGCATTTTTCTATGCTTATGCAACTGTCTTTTAAGTTTTTCTGTTAATTTTTTTATTGATGTATACATATCATCAGCTGTTGCCTGTGCAAACAATTCTGCCCCCGGTACACGAATAATTGCTTCTGCAATATGATTCAAACTTCCTTTTCTTGATCGTTTATCTACTTGATGATCTTTGCTCAATTTCACCTGCATACTATTGACCTGATCTAAATGTTTGGTCATTTCAGCAAATTTTAAACGAATATTATCTTCAATTGCAGGGGTGATAGTTAAGTGATGACCACGAATTGTTATTTGCATAATTCTATCCCTCACCTTCTTTAGGATTAGTTAAAGTCGTAGCCGAAATGATCTGCTGACAGAACCTAGAATTCTGCAATTTACACTTTAAATCATTTCCACCACACCTTTAAAAGAAAAAAGATTCATTATGTTGTCATAATGAATCCTTAGAATAATCAGATTTTAAAAATTAGATCAAGACTTTTCGTTCAGAAGATGAAGGAATATGTAACGACTCTCGATATTTAGCGACAGTTCGACGTGCCACATCAATGCCATCTTGTTTTAACAAATTGGCAATAATATTGTCAGATAAAGGCTTGCGTGGATTTTCTTCGGAAATTAACTTTTTAATTTTTGCCCGAATCGCAATTGAAGATGCCTCCCCACCTGAAGTCGTTGCCACATGACTGGAAAAAAAATATTTCAGTTCAAACAAGCCGCGCGGGGTCAGCATGAATTTATTGGTCGTCACCCGAGAAACTGTAGATTCATGCAATTCCACCTCTTCCGCAATATCGCGCAGTACTAAAGGTTTCATCCCTTCAGCACCTATTTCCAAAAATCTTTTTTGATGTTCCACGATACAGGTGGCCACTTTTAATAAGGTTTTATGACGCTCATCGACACTTTTAATAAAATTTTTGGCATCCAGCATTTGATTGCGTAAATATTGATTATCGTTACTTTGATCTGCACGTTTAATCATACTGGCATAAAAAGAATTGACCCTTAATTTAGGCATAACATCCTGATTTAACTGCACTTGCCAATGATCATTCTTTTTCATGACCACCACATCGGGAATTTGATAATCAGAGTCTTTTTCTTCAAACTCCATTCCCGGATAAGCTTTTAAGGTCTTTAACAGATCAACTGCACATTTCAATTGTTCAGGATTCAAACCCGTTTGTTTGATCAATTTTGGCAATTCATTCGAAATCAATAATTCATAATGATTTAGTAAAGTTATCGCTTCATGACGATAAGCTTGATGTACAGGTAAACTTTCCAATTGTACCAATAAACATTCTGCCAGATTACGTGATGCTACACCTGGAGGATCCAGATGCTGAATATGTTTTAAGACAACAAGGACTTCATCATCTTCCACTTCATCCTCATAATCCATAGTTTCCAATAAATGCTGCACAGATGCCGTGATTTCAGCAATTTCAGCATCTAAAAAACCTTTTTCATCTAAAGAATCAACAATACAATGTGCTATCAGGCGATCTACAGCAGAAAAATGCAACAAATTGATTTGTTCAAGTATGTGTTCTTTTAGACCAAGATGTCCCTGACGGTTATCTTCACGCTCTTCATATTCAGGGGAACCAAGACTCGTCGGTTGATGGGTATAGACATCATCCCAATCAGTATCGACAGGTAAATCATCAGGAAGATGGTTGGCATTCAACTCATTGGTTAAATCTTTATTATCGCGTTCCTGATCTTGTAAGGTGGATAAACTTTCAATCGAAGATTGCTCTTCAACCTTCTCTAGTAAGGGATTACTATCAAGTTGAATCTGAATTTCTTGCTCTAGTTCAAGACTAGAAAGTTGAAGCAAACGAATGGCTTGTTGTAACTGCGGTGTCAGTGACAAGGAGTTTGCAACTTTTAATCCAACCGATAACTTCATATTACCCTACTCTTTTTAACTGCTATTTATGAAAACACATCTTGTAAGCAATTTTTGTGCCGTTTTAATTTTTATATCATAGATACACATAAAAAATATACAAATTTAAAATTTTTTAATTATATTTTCGATAAAATACTCACGAAATATTAATAAATATTTATATAAATTAATAACTTACTCAAAAAATGAAATCTAATTATCTAAATAGCAGAAAAATCAATTCCGTTAAAGAATCTAATTTCATTCATCATCAAATAATAATTTTAAGGTTTTAATAATCTAGACATAAAAAAAGCCCCCTCGTTTGAGGGGGCTTTTTAAGGAATAATGAGCTGGCGATGACTTACTCTCACATGGGTAATCCCACACTACCATCAGCGCTAAGAGGTTTCACTTCTGAGTTCGGGAAGG
>NZ_VOYL01000035.1:0-32628 GCF_013420295.1 Acinetobacter sp. YH01018 | reverse complement strand
TTGAGCGGATCTTTGAAAATGTATATCGTTGGCAGAAGAAATTATTTAGACCAATGATCAAAAACTTCATTGATGACTTTATTCTCGATAAAAATCATCTGCTACCACAGAGAATCTATAAATAATAGTGCGTAAGTCCTAAGTTATTTAAAAAGATACCTTATTTTTCAATTTTCTGAGTGGGATCGGCTGAAGCTGCTTTTTCAGAATACGGATTCAGTTCCGCATGGGTTTGACCGTTAATATCCATATTGCTGGGATGTGAATGGTTGCTATTTTTACTTGGGATAGCATTTTCAGCGGCAAAGTTCTGAATATTTTCTTGGGAGTCTGGCTTTGCAGTTCGAGTTTTACTCATCCCTTTTTGACTGCCATGCATGTGGTCAGCAGTATTTTGATCATTGTATTTAACTTTTAGCTCTGAAGTTGCTGTGGTGTCCGGGTTAGCAAAAAGGGGAGTACAAGCTAAAAGTGCTGTGCTCATCATTATTGTTCTGATTGTTTTCATAGCCCGATTTATCCTTGCATGATAAAACTCGAGTGTTTACCGAGTTATAAGAGCACCATCATAACCAGTTTAATGCGGGAGTTTGGAATCAGAGATTAAATTCACACGTTTTCGCAACACCGAATAACAATCTGCCTCAATATGTGAAAATAATTTACAAACTAAATTATATATGTTTTTGATTTTTATTATTTTATAAGAGTCATGCTGCTTTAAGCCATACAGTTAGAAGTTTGGTTTCTCTATCTCTTTGACTGTATAAAGAAAGAATCACCAAGTCCCAATAGATTCAGTGATTCTGACGGAGGGCATTAGTTACATTGGGCCAAGGCATCTTTATGGAAATGATGGCGCAGGGCAAGGAAGTTTTTTTGTACTTCTGGGCTATGCAGGTCAAAATTATTGGCTGTGCTTGAACCGTCTTGAGCAAAGGTGGTTGCGCCACCTGAAATCAGGGTATTGCCTTTAAATGACCAGTGTTCTATGGATTTTCCTGCTTTGAGGTTGCCAGTAAATTCAATCACGCATTTATCAATAAATTTAGTCAGTTTGGCTTTGTTATCCACTGTGTCTGGATAGACTTTCAGATTTTGAACTTCTTGTAATACACCTGCTTCCAGTTGGGGGATTTTTGGCGCAGTTGTACACGCTGTAAGAGCAATACCCGCAAGACCAGTCAAAATAATCGTTTTAAATTTCATATGATTCTTTCTTGTTGAGTGTTGTTAGCTTGAGTATAGGGAATTGGATTTAGCTTGACTATAGTTGTCATTTTTTTATTAATCTAAACTGATGATATAAAATAAAATTATTCTTTTTTGAGAAAGGTTAATTTGAGGGCTTTATGTATAGAATTAATTCAGATGAAAACACTATTGAGCAAGTAACAAAAGCGACTTTTACTGATTTAGGAATTCAAGAGCGGAAACATCTGCAAGAGTGGTTGGCAAAAAGCCCTAACGTGTTAGGGGAAGATTTATTGATAATTCAAAAGGAATTTGCTGGGTTTGATGATACAAATGAGCGTTTGGATTTACTTGCATTAGACAAAAATAAGAATCTAGTAATAATTGAAAATAAACTAGATGATTCTGGTAGGGATGTAGTTTGGCAGGCACTAAAGTATGCTGGATATTGCTCTAATTTAGACACGAAAGAGGTTGTGAAGATATTTCAAGATTATTTAAATAAATCTGGTAATGGTAATGCAGAAGAACTTATATGTAACTTTTTAGATGCTGATATTAGCGAAATTCAGCTTAATAAAGCTGGGAGTCAGAGAATAATTTTAGTTGCTGCAAATTATAGAAAAGAAGTTACTAATACTATGTTGTGGTTAATGAGCCAATATGGTTTAGATTGTCAGTGCTTTAAAGTGACACCATATTATTATCAACAAGATAAATTTTTAACCGTTGAAAGAATATTGCCTCCAGTAGACAGCCAAGCATTTATGATTGGTTTAGCTAAGAAAGGTATTGAAGATAAAATCACTGAAAATGAAGTCACTCAAGCTCAGATTATTAGGAAAGAATATTGGCAATATTTATTGGAAGAGCTCAAAAAATCTGATTTTAGAAGGTTTGATAATATTAGTCCTACAACTGATCAATGGATAAATGCGGGATCAGGGGTTGCAGGAATGCCATATAGCTTAATTTTCGGTAAAAAGGCAATTAGAGTAGAAATGACTATTTCGCCTTCAGAACCAGAGGTTAATACTGTTATATTTGAATATTTATTCAGCAAAAAAGAAGAGATTGAATCTGTTTTTAGTCATAAACTTGAATGGCTAGAATTGGTTGGAAAGAAATCTTGTAGGATTCAATACTCACAGAATTTTGATGGTTATGATAAAAATAATTGGGGTGAAATTAGCAAATGGCATATAGATAATATTGTACGTTTTGAGAAGGCTCTATCTCCTCATTTAAAAGATGCTTATGACTTAATGAAGCAAAATGAAAAGTTATTAAATAAAGTATAAACAAAAAAACCCGCTCTAAAGCGGGTTTTTTATTTTAGCTACAACTTAGTGCTGAAGCACCGAAATATCCGCAACCGCAGTAAATAAACCACGAAGCTGGGCAAGCATACGTAAACGGTTTGCTTTCAAGTCAGCATCATCAGCCATCACCATTACGCCGTCAAAGAATGCATCGACAGGCGCACGAAGTGCAGCTAAAGCAGACAACGCAGCAGTGTAGTCTTTCGCAGCAAATAATGGCTCAACCACAGGTGTGATTTTCGCAAGTTCGGCGAATAATGCTTTTTCAGCATCTTCAACCAGGTTCACTTCAACCACAGCACCTTCAGGTGTTGCTTCTTTTGCAAGAATGTTGGCAACACGCTTGTTCGCAGCAGCAAGTGCAGCCGCTTCAGGCAACGCGCGGAAGTGATTTACTGCGTTTACACGCTTGTCAAAATCAAGAGGTGATTTTGGCGACAATGCTTGAACAGCTTGAATCACATCAACTGCAACGCCTTGGTCTTCGTATTTCGCACGGTAACGACCTTCCAGGAATGCAACTGCATCTGCCAAAGTCTTGTCGTGATCTTTCAATACATCGCCATATGCAGCTAATGCAAGTTTGATCAGGTCTTCAATCGACACATCAAGCTCGTTTTCAGTCACTAGACGAAGAATACCAATGGCAGAACGACGAAGTGCAAACGGGTCTTTAGAACCTGTAGGTGCTTGACCAATACCGAAAATACCGGTCAATGTATCTAAACGGTCGGCAAGAGCAATGGTTGTACCAGTCTTGGTTTTCGGTAAAACGTCACCGGCAAATTTAGGTAAGTATTGCTCGCCTAATGCTTCTGCAACTTCATTATTTTCGCCTTCAATACGTGCGTAGTAAGTACCCGCAATACCTTGAAGTTCAGGGAATTCACCCACAAGCTCAGAAGTTAAGTCACATTTTGCAAGCAGGGCAGCTTTTTCAGCATCGGAAGCGTTAGCGCCCGTGATTGGAGCCAATGCGACAGCCAGTTTTGCAATACGTGTCGATTTGTCCCAAAGTGTACCCAATTCAGCTTGGAACACCATGTTAGCCAGTTTCTCTTTACGCGATGCCAGCGGTTGCTTTTGATCTTGCAAGAAGAAGAATTCAGCATCCGATAAACGTGGACGAACAACTTTCTCGTTACCTTCAATGATTTGGGTCGGGTCTTTCGACTCAATGTTCGACACAGTAATGAAGTACGGTTGAAGTTTGTTGTCGCTATTTACCAAACAGAAGTACTTTTGGTTGTCCTGCATTGTCGTGATCAACGCTTCTTGAGGCACTGCAAGGAAGCGTTCTTCAAAGCTGGCACGAAGCGCAACAGGCCATTCAACCAATGCAGTCACTTCGTCACGAAGGTCAGCAGGCACAATGGCAATGGCATTGACTTCATCAGCTAGTGCTTTGACTTGCTGGTCGATGATCGCTTGACGCTCTTCAAAAGACGCCACAACATGCGCTGCTTTTAATTTAGGTAGATATTCATCTGCATTGGCTAAGCTAATGGCTTCAGGCGCATGGAAACGGTGACCATAAGTCACGTTGCCTGCTTTGTGATCCTGAATAGTTGCATCAATCACGTCGTTGTCTTTAAGTAACACTACCCATTTAACTGGACGTACGAATTCGGTACGGCTAGCCGCAGAACGCATGCGTTTAGCAATTGGCAGGTTGTCTAAAGCAGCTTGTAAAATTTGTGGTAAAAGTACGTCTAGGCTTTGACCTTTGACATCTTTTAAGTAGCACACTTTTTCAACTTTACCCGCCTGGAAAGTCGATACTTGATCAACAGTGATGCCTTGACCACGCATAAAGCCTTCTAGGGCTTTAGTCGGGTTACCTTCAGCATCAAATGCTGCTTGTTTTGCTGGGCCGTCAAAACGTTTTTGCGTATCGGCTTGCGCGCCGTCCACATTAACAATTTTCAATGCCAGACGGCGTGGTGCTGCATAAGCTTCAATTGAGTCGAAAGCCAGACCCGCATCTTTTAAGCCTTTTTCAGTTTCTGCCTGAAGGGCATCACGTAATTTTTTTAAGCTTTTCGGTGGAAGTTCTTCACAGCCAAGTTCAAATAAAACAGTATGTTTAGACATTATTTGTTCTCCGCTGCTTTTTCTGCTTGAGCTGCTTCTGCTTCAACTTGTGCTTTTAACTGCGCCAATACTTCGTCACGTAAATGTGGTTCTGCCATTGGGAAGCCCAGTTTCGCACGGGCTGCCACGTAACTTTGTGCAATGGCACGTGCCAATGTACGGACACGTAAAATATAACGTTGACGTTCAGTCACCGAAATCGCACCGCGAGCATCCAGTAAGTTAAAGCTGTGTGATGCTTTAATCACCTGTTCATAGGCTGGTAATGGCAGTTCAGCTTCTATCAGGCGAGTTGCTTCAGCCTCGTAGAAGTCGAACAGCTCGAACATTTTGTCGACTGGTGCATATTCAAAGTTATAGGTCGATTGTTCCACTTCATTTTGATGGAATACGTCACCGTAAGTCACTGTACCGAACTGACCTTTGGTCCAGACCAGATCGTAAACTGAATCTACACCTTGCAGGTACATGGCCAGACGTTCCAGACCGTAAGTGATTTCGCCTGTTACCGGGTAACATTCAACACCACCGACTTGCTGGAAGTAAGTGAACTGGGTCACTTCCATACCGTTTAGCCAGACTTCCCAGCCCAAGCCCCAAGCACCGAGGGTTGGTGATTCCCAGTTGTCTTCCACGAAACGGATGTCGTGAGTCAGGGTATCAATACCAATGGCTTTGAGGGAATCCAAATACAATTGTTGGATATTGTCCGGGTTTGGCTTAAGCACTACCTGGAACTGATAATAATGTTGTAAACGGTTCGGGTTTTCACCATAACGGCCATCTTTCGGACGACGTGAAGGTTGTACGTAAGCCGCGTTCCATGTTTCTGGCCCTAAAGCACGTAGGAAAGTTGCAGTGTGGAATGTCCCTGCACCCATTTCCATATCGTAAGGTTGTAACACTACACAACCTTGTTCAGCCCAGTAGTTTTGTAAGGCAAGAATTAAGCCTTGAAATGTATCAATATGCGATATGGCGCGACTCATGTAGCATCCATTAAAATTAGAGAAAAATTGGCTCTAAGTATAAGGATTTTGCAAAGGTGTGGCAAAGGTTTCAGGACAAGAAATCAGCTGTTTAAAAATGATTCACAGATTTATTGATAAATATAAGATATAAAATAAATACATCTTTAATCATTAGCATTCTATAATTTGCAACTTCTTCCCCAAAACAATAAAAGGCGTGCTGTGTTTCATTCCCGACTCGAATGGCTAAATACCCTAAAACCCAATTTCAAGATTCTTCCTCTGAAAGATCGTCTGCTATGCGGTCTGGGTGCATTACTTGGACTGACACTTTCATCTTTCATAAGCTGGTGGGTGTTGGGAGATATCAATGCATGGTATATCGCGCCGATGGGTGCATCTTCAGTATTATTGTTTGCCGTGCCTGCCAGTCCTTTGGCACAGCCGTGGAATATGGTGATTGGAAATATCATTGCAGGAGTCATTGGGGTGACCTGTGCGGCCTATATTCCAAACCTGACAGAAGCCTTTAGTGTGGCGGTGGCATTGTCTATTTTTCTGATGATGACCACCGATTCATTGCATCCACCGAGTGGGGCAGTGGCGATTACTGCGGTTTTAGGTGGCGAAGCGGTCCATGAGCTGGGATATTATTTTATTTTTTATCCGGTTTTATTAAATTCGGTCCTGTTGATGTTTGTAGCGATTATCTTTAACCGTCTTTTAGGAAAACAGTATCCGCAAGTCGCCCAGATCAACCAGCGTTCTCAAGACCCGACACCCACGCAAAAAGTCACCATTCAACCGCAAGATATTCAGGCCACATTGGATCAGCAGACCGAGCTGCTGGATATTAGTGAATATGACCTGCAAAAAATTATTTTAGCAGCCCAAGAAAAAGCCAATGCTCGGGGCATGAGCCAGTTTAAGTGTCAGGACATCATGACCAAAGATGTGATTAGCTTGAATGAAAATGATGATATCCATTCTGCACTGGATAAATTCAAACACATGAATTTAATGAGTCTGCCTGTGATCAATGCCCAGCAGCAACTGGTTGGTACGCTGGCTTTATATGAAGTGGTGGAATGGTTTAAACGTGCAACCGATTTAAGAACCACCTGGCAGCGTCAGGTCAAGGATATTATGGTGCGCCAGGTGGTGACGGTAAAGCCGGAGCAACCGATTCAGGACCTGGTGCCTTATTTTGTCGAGCGTTCATTTAACTATATTCCTGTGGTGGAAAAACAGAAAATGGTCGGCATTATTAGCCGTGCCGATATAATTGCGGCATTGAACCAGCAGTTGAATGTAGCGGCATAAAGCAGAAATGAAGCAAAAAAAAAGCTACGACTGATTGGGGGAAAAGTCGTAGCATAAAACGAACTCAACTCATGGAGTTCAACGTGATGTTAGCGATTTTGATCTGGATTTACCGTGCGGATCGGGTTGTTATAGGCTGATGCCTGACCAAACATGGTATTGGGCTGTTTAGGGATCACCAGCCACAAAATTAAATACACCAAGATTCCCGGGAATGCTGCGCTCATGACAGAAACCAGAACGAAAATAATGCGCAGTAAAGTCGCATTCCAACCAAAACGTTCAGCAATACCGCCCATTACACCTGCAATCATGTTCTGACGCTTAGAGCGATATAAACCAACATTGGCCATCTAGGTCTCCTTAATAAAAATAACAAAGCAGTTAAAACAACATGCCTGTAATAAAAAAATGGAGATGAACCCTTCTTTTTAAAGGGGCATGCCATAAAAAATAGTTAATTTATGTAAAGCTAAGGGCTTAATTGAGAGGTCGTCATTTAAGATATGTTTTGTTGAATAAGTTGATTTATATGAATAAAAATCAACAAAATATTCCCATATGTATGAGGGTAAAATGATGATCCGTGCTTTAGTCTTTATTGTGTACATCGGCAAATATGGCTATGGACAGCCAAATAAAATTTAACTCTCAGGAGGGAGAGCGGTGTTTCGAAAAGCGAATTATTGTGGTTTTTTCTTGGGGGTGATTTGTGCAGCTTTGGTGGGTTGCAATAAGCCTTTAGAAGACTCTGTCGCGCAACAAATCAAAAAAGAAACTCCAACGAATAGCGATGAGCAGGCTAGAAGCCTGACTGATGTTGCAGGGCGGGCGACTGTTCCGGTGGAACAGGCAGAATCTAGAATCAAAAAAGCCATTCCAGACTGTGCCGAGCCTTATATTGGCCGTTATCAAGCCACGATCAGTTGTGATGATCCTTTTGTCAGATGTAAAGATGGTACAGCAGATTATATTATTAATTTACAGGAGGATGGAATTGCCCATCGCACCCTGATCCATTCGGGGCAAATCAGCTTCGCTTCAAATCTGTATCATCGGCAAGATCACTGGTCGTATGATAGGCAAAATCATCAGGTGATTTTGCATCGCTCAAATGGGGTGGAATTTTTCTATGATATTGATAAAGATCAAAATCTGGTCATGGATTTGGACAAGATTGCGCATGCTTCTGTCTTAAACGAGCAATATTTTGCCGAAGGCAATCCCTTTCCACAACAGGCATATCGTTTGGTTAAAGAGAAAGTCAGTTAAAGAAAAATTGGATGGTGTTTTCATTTAACCAGACTTGCAATTCAAGAGGGGGAGAAATGCTGTAAATGTGGAGCACTTTTTATTATATGGGCGTGTGGATATAAGATGAATAATAAAAAATCTGGTGGGTTGTGAGGGGCTCGAACCCTCGACCAATAGATTAAGAGTCTACTGCTCTACCAACTGAGCTAACAACCCTGAGCAAGGATTAGTGAACTTAAAGCATCGCTTTAAGGGTTCACCCGAGTGCAAGAAAAAAAATCGAAGATTTTTTACAGATGCATTGAAGCATTGTGTTTTGCAACATCGGTCTAGCAAAATTTCGAGAATGGCGAATCAACCGAAACGGTGTGGTTTGTCTTGGTCGGAATATTGCAGGTTTCGTTTCTATTGTAGTACAGAAAGAAGCCCTAAGAAAGAATGGTGGGTCGTCCGCGATTCGAACGCGGGACCAACGGATTAAAAGTCCGCTGCTCTACCAGCTGAGCTAACGACCCATTCAGAAAATGTGCTTTAAAAGCTAAAAAAGCTTCATGTCAGAAGCCTTTGGAAAGATGGTGGGTCGTCCGCGATTCGAACGCGGGACCAACGGATTAAAAGTCCGCTGCTCTACCAGCTGAGCTAACGACCCATCTCTAGATCAATCAAAATAAGTGGTGGGTCGTCCGCGATTCGAACGCGGGACCAACGGATTAAAAGTCCGCTGCTCTACCAGCTGAGCTAACGACCCTGAACCAACATTCAGAACTTGTCCGAATGTGCAGTGCAAGAAAAGAAAGAGTTTTCTCAACACCACTTCGTTTTGATGGAGCGTATTGTAGCAAGTTATCAAACGAGCGCAAGTAAAAATTAGCAAACTTGTTGATGTTTGATTATAAATACAACAAATTTGCCTAATCTTATAAAAAAATAGCGGTTCTGCAATTAGAAACGGTATTGATAGGCTTGAATATTGCTGAAGATTTCCGCAGTTAAATCACAATATTCTGTCGCATTTGGCAGAAGGACCAGTAAACGCTCATCGGTCTTGTTGGGGTTGAAAGCCTGTTCTTTGAGGGTATTCTTTTGATATTTAAATGTGCCTGTCGTTTCAACTTGAGACTGAACACGTAAAAATACCGGAACAGCATAAGCTGGCAAACATTTTTTGAACTCGCTTGCCATTTGCTTTAAGTCTTGTGCAGTTAATTCTGCACCCGCATTCAAGGTAATGGCTGCCATACCGGCACGTCCATTGGTATGGGGAATTTCTACCCCGTAAACTACTGCCTCAGCAATTTTTTCATATTCACTGACTACATTTTCAACTTCAGTGGTAGACACATTTTCGCCTTTCCAGCGAAAAGTATCCCCGAGACGGTCTACAAACTGGGCATGACGGAAACCGATATCGCGTACCAGATCACCGGTATTAAAGAAAGCATCTCCATGTTTAAACACATCTTTTATAATCACTGATTTATTTTTTTCCGGATCGGTATAGCCGTCAAAAGGTGAACGGCGGGTAATTTTGCCCACCAGTAAGCCGACTTCACCTTTTTTCACTTTTTTACACCAGCCTTTGGCATCTCTCACCGGCTGATTACTTTCCTTATCAAATTCAATAATCGCATAAGGTGTTGGAGAGAAGCCGACCGTGTTGTCAAAGTTAAACACGTTACTAAAGCCTACATTACCCTCACTGGATGCATACAGCTCAAGTACCTCTTCAATGCCAAAGCGTTCCTTGAATTTATCCCAGATATTCGGGCGCATGCCATTACCGATCATTTTGGTGACACGGTGACCTTTTTCCAGTTCAGATGGGGGAGCATCCATTAAATAGCGGCAGAGTTCACCGACATAACCGATGGCTGATGCATCAAATTTTTTGACATCTTTCCAGAAGGCAGAGGTTGAGTATTTACGGCGTAATGCAAATGTTGCACTGCTTGCAATCACGCCACACCAGCACACCACAATACCCGTGGCATGATACAGCGGCAGGGTGCAGTACATGACGTCATCAGGTTTTAAATCCAGCACGTGACCATAGGTGCCATAAGCCAAAGTCCAGCGGCTATGGGTGAAAATGACCGCTTTAGGCAGGCCGGTCGTGCCTGAGGTATAGATGTAAAATAAGCCATCTTTACCTTGAATGGTGTGCGTGGTCGGAGTATTAAATTTTGGAAATTGGTCGGCTTTTTCCGCAAGGTTGGCCCAGCCCGGAGGTGCTTTACCGGCATCCACCTGTGTGGCTTGATCGGCAAACCAGTGAAAACGGTCTGCTGCCAGTTCTAGGTCCTGACGAACGTCTTCTACAGCTGCACGGCATTCTTCACCGGCAATTACGGCAATCGGCTTCACCAGATTGATGCTGTGGGTCAGTGCTTTACCGCTTTGTGAGGTGTTGACCAAAGCAGAGGTGACGCCAATTTTTGCCAGGGCGATAACTGTGGCAATCAGTTCCGGACGGTTTTCTACCATCACCGCAATCACATCGCCTTTTTGTGCACCGAGCGATAAATAGAAGTGTCCAATTTGGTTGGCCCATTCATTCAGTTCCTGATAACTGAATTTCTGATCTTCAAATAATAAAGCCATGCCGTGCGGATTATGTTTTACCGCTTTTTCAAAGGCAATACCCAAGCCTGCTGGAGTATTGGATGTACGCAAATAGGCTTGTTTGAGACCACTCAATAAATGAGGGACTTTGCTGATGAATTTAGGTATTTTTGCTGCAACATCCGCAATACCAATAAGATCGCTCGGTGTAGTGTGGTTCATATGAATCCTATTTATTTTTTCATAATCCAATACAGTCTATTTGTTCGCAATACGCTTGCTGTGATTTGTACACTTGTCTTTTAATCGTTTCAATCTAGTGCAATCAACCTAATCCGACAAAAGTATCAAAAAAAACCTAGCCACCGGAATGACTAGGTTTTTTTATTTCACTGCACGAGAGCTAATTTAAAACAAATTACGACTCATTTGCAGGTGTTGCTTTCTTTGGTGGACGACCGCGAGGACGACGAGGACGGACAGGTTTGTCTCCATCTTCCCCTTCGGTTTTTTCAGCTTCTGCAGTTGGCTCGACCTGATTTTGTGCGTCCTGAGCAGCTTCTACCGCCAATTCAGCCTGTACTGGTTCAGCAGCCTGTTCGGTTTCCTCTGTAGCAATTACCGTTTCAGCAGCAACAACAGTTTCTGCAGTAGGTTCAGCAACTACTTCAATCACAACAGGCTCGGCCACTTCGGCTGGCGCTGTTTCTGCTTCTGTTACAGCAATAGTTTCGGCCGGCATTGCTTCAGCTGGAGCAGTTTCAGGTTGACTATGCGCCTGCTTTGCTTGCTCTAAAGCTTGTTCAGCAGCCTGTTTTGCCAAACGGCGACGTTCACGTGGATCATTTGCTACACGTTTGTCAGACACCGGTTTTGGTGGTGTCAAGTCCAGCACTGGTGCAGGTTCTGCTTCAGGTGCGGCTTTTGTAACTGCTACATCGCGTGTTACCGGCTGTGCTGGTGCTTCAGTTGTCTGAGTCGCGAGTGTTGCAGCATATTGCTCGGTAAATTTCACCAGGGCACGGTTGAACGTTGGAATTAAACCAAACTGTTCAATCAGCACTGAACAATCTTCACCATAGACATGGCGAATGAGACTGATCACGGTGTATTGACCCAAAGTTGGAACCTGAGAAGGGCTTAGCTTCGGCGCCTGAGCCTGTCTTGCCTGAGCTTCACGTTTTTGGCGACGACGCATACGCGGATCGTTGCTGGCACGTTTTTCTGCAGGACGTGGCTTGTGTGGTTCATGAGTTTCAGCTGCAGCAGGTTTTTCTTCCTGCACGACCACTGGTTTCTCGATGACCGGCACTTGTGCTTCAACTGTTACAGAAGCAGCCTGAGTAATTGGTGCTTCAACTGCAGCAGGTGCCGAATTTAATGCAACAATTTGACTTTTTGCCTGATCGATATTAATCACCAATGCGGTTGGAAGAACATCCTGGCGAGGTGTATCAATCACTTCGACTTTAGGTTGCTGTTCATTCACTAGCGCAGCAGGTGCAGCTTGTTGTGCTGGCTGCTCGTTCAATACGCTTTGATCGCGCTGGCGATGTGGGCGTTCAGGACGTTGCTGGTTACGACGGTCACGGCGTGGCACAGCATTTTGCTCTGCTTGTTGATCGGCGTTTTGCTGTTCAGCGTGTTGACGTCGAGTCGGGCGCTTGTTTTCACGTGAATCCTGGCGCTGTTCCGGACGTTGTTCTTGACGCTGCTCATGACGAGAAACCTGAACAATTTCTTCATGCACTTGGTTTTGCTGATTGTCGTGCTGAGTTTGTTCCCGTTGCTCTTTAGGCTTATTACGCTTTTTGTTGTGACGTTGCGATTTTTCTTCTTTATCAGAATATTTATCTGCAACTTCATGCTGTTCCTGTTTTTGTGTTACAGGCGCAGTTGGCGATAAGTAAGCATTGTTGTTTGCAGTGGCAACCGGTGGTGCGCTCTGAGTAGGCGCAGATGTTACAACCTGACCGAATTGACCACGGCTGACCGCACCACCATTGACCATTTGTTCAATGGCAGCAGCAGCATTGTTTGCAGTACGTGCTTGATCAACTGTTTTAGCTTGCTTTTGCACAAACAGGTTTTCTAGCCATGCACATGGGCTTGATGAAGCTTGAGCAGCAGGCGCAACTTGAGCTGGTTGTGATTGCTGTACTTCTTGAGCTACTTGTTGTGGACGACGTTGTGGCTTGTTGTTTTGGTTTTTAGCCTGTTGCTGAGCAGGTGCCTGCGCAGCAGCTTGAGCTTGTTGCTCACCTTCCAAATGCCATTCAGAAGATTCATAACCCAACTCTTTTTCGCTTGAACGTGTTGCTTCGGTACGTTCATAGCTGGTTGGTGCAAAACCTTCAGCATTATAAGTGATTTCGTAATGCGGTGTTTCTAGGTGCGGGTGAGGCAACACGGTTACACGGACATTTGAAGTCTGTTCTAAATACACCAAAGTATGACGCTTTTCATTCAACATGAATGCTGCGATTTCAACCGGAACTTCGACCTGAACTTCACCATGACGTTCGCGAAGTGCAATTTCTTCCACTTTACGCATAATCGAAAGGGAAAGAGAACGTAAATCACGCACCATACCTGTACCATGACAGCGTGGGCATACGTAACCGGTTGCTTCTTCAAGCGATGGGCGTAAGCGTTGACGGCTCATTTCCATTAAACCAAAACGGGACAATTGACCGAATTGAATACGGGCGCGGTCGCTTTGGGTCGCTTCACGAAGTTTGGCTTCAACCATGCGCTGGTTGCGGTCTTTAGTCATGTCGATGAAGTCGATTACTACCAGGCCACCGATATCACGTAAACGCAGTTGACGTGCAATTTCTTCGGCTGCTTCCAGGTTGGTATTTAAAGCGGTGTCTTCAACGTCGTGACCACGAGTCGATTTAGCCGAGTTAATATCAATCGACACCAAAGCTTCAGTCTGGTCAATCACGATTGAACCGCCAGAAGGAAGTTTTACTTCACGTTCATAGGCAGTCTGGATTTGACTTTCAATACCGAAATGAGCAAATAAAGGCTCATTTAAAGTATAGGTTTTGAGCTTGTCGATTTGACGTGGCATAACCGCTTTTACGAAGTTATACGCTTCGTTATAGGCTTGTTCAGAGTCAATCAGGATTTCTGCAACATCATCACGTAAGTAGTCACGAATTGCACGTGTTACCACACCGGCTTCTTGATGTACCAGCATTGGTGATGGACCAGAACCAGCCGTGTTTTGGATTTGTGCCCAAAGATCCATCAAGTGTTGCAAGTCAAGTTGCAATTCTTCTTGAGAGCGACCAATACCCGCAGTACGAACAATCACGCTCATACCACGAGGAATATTCAGTGAGGCCAACATTTCTTTCAATTCTTCACGAACTGAACCGGAAATTTGACGGCTGATACCGCCACCTTTCGGATTATTTGGCATAAGCACCAAATAACGGCCAGCAAGCGAGATAAATGTAGACAGGGCAGCGCCTTTATTGCCACGTTCTTCTTTTTCCACTTGTACTAAAAGTTCGGTACCTTCAGTGATCAATTCGCGGATATTTGAAGTTTGGCGAGGATCTGCCTTGTAGTAAGAGTTTGCGATTTCACGCATAGACAGGAAACCCTGACGGCCTGCACCATACTCTACAAAAACAGCTTCTAAAGAAGGTTCAACGCGAGTCACATGACCTTTATAGATATTGGATTTTTTTTGTTCACGGGTACGATTTTCTAGATCGAAATCGTAAAGACGCTGACCAGTGACAAGTGCAACGCGAATCTCTTCGGCATGTGTTGCATTAATCAACATACGTTTCATGGGTGTAACACCTAATAGTGATACACACCAAAACATCGCTATACACGTAGCGAACATCACACATTACGGATCAACACCCAGATCTCAAAATGACGCAATTGTGGTCTGAGCTTTTTTTACCGGCCTTTTTTTAGGCTTCGGTTTTTGATTCACGTATTGAAGATGGCAATACGGCTTCAATCTTATAAACGATTAAAGTCACCTGAACGATTCACTGGCGGACTAACGGTGCATTAGATGTGAGTAACTTTCACTGTCACGTAGCTTGAAGACCGTCCCTTCATTAATTCATGATCGGGCGTCTTGATACGGAATTATCATCGTATCGTTGCTTTATGTGCAGATCCAATGCATCAACGTTATAGCCTGAATACAACTTCAGGGTGCGACTAATCTGATGTGTATCAGTTTACGTTTAAAAACCAACTTAACGTTGGCGACATATTTTTTAGGGCAAACTGATTTATGTACGAAGTACAATTAAACGCAACAGTTTGCTTTTTTGCCGATATAATAAGCCTTCGGCGTCGGCATATTCTTTAGGGACCTTTCCGTGTTTAATGTGAATTGTGAAATTTAATTTTGAGCTTCAAAAATATTGAAGGAATTAAATTTTTTCACACTAACGGTGGTATCCGTGCGCTGACTATATCAAACCTTGCATCATCTGCCTATGGGCTAAGCTTATCTTTCTTGTGTAAAGCATAGCCCAAGTGATCAGTTTTTAATCAATTTTAGTATTTTTTGGGTCATCGTAACTGTATGAATTCTACGCAAGAATGGCAAAGTGTCACCTGGTTTGAAGTGGACGAGCATCAATTGGGTCAACGCATCGACAATTTTTTATTTTCCAGACTTAAAGGTGTACCAAAAAGTCGGATTTATCGTTTAATCCGTGAAGGACAGGTTCGGGTCAATAAAAAGCGCGTTAAGGCGGAAACCAAACTGAATATTGGTGACCAGATTCGCGTTGCACCAATTCGTTTTGAGCCTAAAGATGAAACGGCGGCACCAGTATCGGATAAAGTGGCGCAAAGCCTGCTTAGTCGAGTGGTGTATGAAGATGAAGGCCTGATGGTAATAAACAAACCTTCAGGGATTGCCGTGCATGGCGGTAGTGGTGTGGCGTATGGGCTGATTGAAGGACTGCGTGCAGCCACCGGCAAGAAATATCTGGAACTGATTCACCGTATTGACCGCGATACTTCGGGACTGGTGATGATCAGTAAAAAACGCAGTACTTTAAAAACGCTGCAAGATTTATTGCGTGAACACAAAATCAAAAAAACCTATGCCGCGATTGTCAAAGGGCAGGTGAGCCTGGATCAACAGCTGATTGATGCCCCTTTGCACCGTTATGAGCTGGCCAATGGTGAGCGCCGGGTTCGTGTCTCTAAAGAAGGTAAAGACAGTAAAACCCAGTGGAAGGTAGCAGAGCGTTTCATGCATGGCACACTGGTTTACGCTTCACCACTGTCTGGCCGTACCCATCAGATTCGTGTACATGGTTTGAGTATTGGTCATCCTTTAATTGGTGATGATAAATACGGTCATGAGACTGAATATAAGGGGCCAAAGCCGCGTCGTTTATGTTTACATGCCATGCGTCTGGAAATTCCGGGTTATCCGATCATTGAAGCACCTTTGCCTGAAGATATGCAGAGTCTGGTGGCGCAGCTCAGAGCGCAGAAGAAGGATAAGCCGGTCGTTACTTTTGATGACTAGTAAGTTTTAATCCTCTCCCTGAGCAGCATTGCTGCGCAAGTTTCCTTTCTTGCACATCGTTTAAAGCAGTGCTTTAAACTCGTTCAGGAGAGGGGACATCACGTAAAATATTCTGTCATTAACTCAGACTTCGTGTAGTCAGTATTTTGATTTAGTAAAAAATGAATGACTAAGCAAAAGGGTTTCTCTCTCCTTGTAGGAGAAGGCTAGGGGGAGGTGAATAATTAAATACTGAATCAAATACTAGGAAAGCATTTATGAACACACCTGTAAAACTGGTTATTTTCGATTGGGATGGCACTTTATTTGATTCGGTCGGTCAAATTGTGGCGAGTTTGCAGTTCGCAGCACAACAATTCCAGCAACCCTTAACAGATGAAGATGCCAAAAGTATTATCGGGCTAGGTTTACCGGAAGTCGCACAGCGTTTATTTCCGGCTGTGCCTGAGTTACATGCCGATATTTTACAGTCCTATTCAGAGCACTATGTTGCCAATTCAACTGGTGATCAATGGTTCGCTGGTGTTGCCGACATGTTAGAAGCATTGGCTCAAGCAGGGGTGAAACTGGCAGTCGCTACAGGCAAAAGCCGTAAAGGTCTGGATCGTGTTTTAAAGCAGACACAAAGCATGGAGCTGTTTGCGGCGACACGTGCAGCCAGTGAAACCCGATCTAAACCACATCCTTTAATGCTGGAAGAAATTCTGACCCAAACTGGTGTCCAGGCTGAACATGCGATCATGGTCGGTGATACTTCCTATGATCTGGAAATGGCACAAAATATTGCCATGCCGCGTATAGGGGTAAGTTATGGGGTCCATACTCCGGAAGTCCTTTCCCGCTATCATCCGCTGGCCATTGCAGATGAGGTCGCAGATTTGCATCAGCTTTTATTAAACCATGTGAATTTGAAACAGGCGGTTTGATCCAAGCTGAAGACTAAAAAGGGTGATGTAAAGTCACCTTTTTTTTGAACTTCTTTCATAAGGGTCTTTTATTTACCCCGATGGAAGAAATAAAGAGGGTCTCGGTAGTGATGAAACAAGTTTCATCTTTATTTCATTCTAAATTTTTGTAGTTCGGGTTTGTGATTGC
Organism: Acinetobacter sp. YH01018; assembly: GCF_013420295.1. Taxonomy (NCBI): domain Bacteria; kingdom Pseudomonadati; phylum Pseudomonadota; class Gammaproteobacteria; order Moraxellales; family Moraxellaceae; genus Acinetobacter; species Acinetobacter sp. YH01018. The sequence continues at coordinate 15,274 of NZ_VOYL01000035.1, read as the reverse complement.
CCCAACCCGTCCAGTAATTGGTGACGGTAACGGTTTTGTTTTGAATACTCATGATTTTATAAATTTCATTGCGTGGCGGTGAAATTTCATTGGGACGAATCACTTCAGTCATGACAAAAATTTCTGGTGCAATCCAGGTAATACGCCAGGCATCTTTATTATAGTAGCCGTGGCTGCAGTCCATTTCATTTTGCCATGCTGCAGCAGTCGCCTGGGCATTAAATTTTAAGCCTGCGCATTCAGCATCCGCTAAAACAAGGTATTTGCCTTTTAGTGACTGCTGATAATTCTGTGCGAAAGTTGAGCAGGAAAGGATGATCAGTAAAATTGTACTGAAAATGGTTTTATGGTTCATAAAGTAGCTGTAGTTTGTTGATTTTAAAAAATATAAATAACATTTTTAGGTCTGCTGAAATAGGGTTTTTGTACTCAAAATAAGCATTCAATCTAGTCTTTTAGTCGTAGATCGATGGTTATTTCATGAATCTGACAATCTGACATTAAGTTCATATGGGAAAACAGTTTTTATATTTGGTTCATATGGCTGTTTTTTTTAAATAAAACCAAGTTAATTTATAGGAATTAGCTATTGTCATAAATAAAATAAGTATTGGCATAAAAAGCGCAATTTTCCGATTCTAAAACTGTTTATACATATACGCGTTTGCCAAGATGGGCAGCAGCCCTTTGCTGATGGCTTTGATCAGTTCACAGATTTCTTCTTGTTGTTCATCGCATTTCCATCGATAACGGTATAAGTCCAATTTTTGCAGTTTAAGGAAACATTGATGTCGAATTCTGCTGTTGTTGAATCAGTTGCGCAAGCATTACGTAACGCTGAATTATCAAAAACTGCGATTGCCCCTGTTCGCCCGCAACTTGGTGGCGAAAGTGCTGACGTGGATATCGCATACGCCGTTCAGGAAGTAAATACAGAGCGCGCATTATCTGAAGGTCGTCGTTTGGTTGGCCGTAAAATTGGTTTGACCTCTAAAGTTGTGCAAGCGCAGCTGGGTGTAGACCAACCGGACTTCGGTATGTTGTTTGCTGACATGGCTTATGGTGATGGCGAAGCGATTCCAGCAGGTCTATTGATTCAACCCAAAGTTGAAGCAGAAATCGCGTTAATCATCAACAAAGATTTAACCCAAGAAAAACACACTTATGCAGACATTATCAGTGCGACTGAATATGCACTGCCTGCTGTAGAAGTAGTCGATAGCCGGATTGAAAACTGGAAAATTTCATTGATTGATACGGTTGCAGATAACGCTTCTTCTGCGGCTTATGTTTTGGGTTCACGTCCTGTGAAACTTGAAAATCTTGATCTTGTAAATTGCAAAATGACCATGAAACGCGGTGAAGAAGTCGTGTCTCAAGGCGTTGGTAAAGCATGTCTGGCTAACCCGTTAAACGCTGCGGTTTGGCTGGCGGATGAAATGGTACGTCGTGGTCGTCCTTTACTTGCAGGCGACATCATCCTGACAGGTGCATTAGGTCCTATGGTTGTCGCTAACCCGGGTGATGAATTCGTGGTTGAAATTGAAGGTTTTGGTTCTGTAACTGCTGCATTCGCTGCTGAATAAGTCCAGATTTTAAGAGCGTTTTTTAAGAGAAATTGTTCATGAAGAAGATTAAATGTGCATTGATCGGTCCAGGCAACATTGGTACTGACTTGCTATATAAATTACAACGCAGTGAATTTCTAGAGCCAGTATGGATGGTGGGTATTGACCCAACTTCTGAAGGTTTGGCACGTGCTGCGAAAATGGGTTTAAAAACCACTGCTGACGGTGTAGACGGTTTACTTCCTCACGTTCTGGAAGACGACATCAAAATTGCATTCGATGCAACTTCTGCCTACGTTCACGCTGAAAACAGCCGCAAGTTGAATGAACTTGGCGTGTTGATGATTGACTTGACGCCTGCTGCGATCGGTCCATTCTGTGTACCACCAGTAAACCTGGAAGCTTTGTTAGACGCGGGCGAAGTACCAAACGTAAACATGGTAACTTGTGGTGGTCAGGCAACGATTCCTATGGTTGCAGCAATTTCACGTGTTCAAGCAGTTGAATATGGTGAAATCATTGCTACTGTATCGACTAAATCTGTAGGTCCAGGTACACGTAAAAACATCGACGAATTCACTCGTACTACAGCCGGTGCGATTGAAAAAGTTGGTGGTGCTAAAGCGGGTAAAGCGATCATCATTATTAACCCGGCAGAGCCACCACTGATGATGCGTGATACGGTTCACTGTCTGGTTGAAGGCGAACCAGATCAGGCGGCAATCACAGAATCTGTGCATGCGATGATCAAGGAAGTTCAAAAATACGTGCCAGGTTACAAACTGGTAAACGGTCCAGTATTTGATGGTAACCGTGTATCCATCTTCCTGGAAGTTGAAGGCCTGGGCGATTACCTGCCTAAATATGCCGGTAACCTCGACATTATGACTGCAGCAGCTGCGCGTACCGCAGAAATGTTTGCAGAACGTGTTTTAAACGCAGTTGAAGCATAAGGAGCATCTTCATGTCTAAGATTATTATTAATGATATGACTTTACGTGATGGCATGCATCCTATGCGCCATCAAACTACACCTGAGCAAATGGTTGCGATTGCAACTGCTCTGGATGATGCAGGTGTCCCTTTAATTGAAGTTACACACGGTGACGGCTTGGGCGGTAACTCTGTGAACTACGGTTTTGCAGCGGCAACCGATGAAGAATATTTGAAGGCAGTGATTCCAAACCTGAAACAGGCAAAAGTATCTGCACTTTTACTGCCGGGTATTGGTACGGTTGATCACTTGCAAATGGCGCATGATGTTGGTGTTTCTACCATTCGTGTGGCAACGCATTCAACTGAAGCTGACGTTTCTGAACAGCACATTACTGCTGCACGTAAACTCGGTATGGACACTGTGGGCTTCTTGATGATGGCACACATGGCTTCTCCAGAAAAACTGTTGGAAGAAGCACAAAAAATGGTGTCTTACGGTGCAAACTGTATCTATGTAACGGATTCTGCAGGTTACATGCTTCCTCAAGACGTGACTGACCGCGTAGGTATTTTACGTGCCAACCTGGGTTCAGACATCGAAATCGGTTTCCATGGTCACCATAACTTGGGTATGGGTGTTGCAAACTCTGTATCTGCTGTGACTGCTGGTGCAACGCGTGTTGACTTGGCTTCTGCTGGTTTAGGTGCAGGTGCAGGTAATACACCACTTGAACTGTTTGTTGCGGTTGCTAACCGTATGCAGATGGAAACCGGTGTAGACCTGTTTAAGGTGCAAGACGTTGCGGAAGATCTCATCATTCCAATGATGACCCATCAGATTCGTGCCGACCGTGATGCAGCAACTTTAGGTTATGCAGGTGTTTACTCATCATTCCTGTTATTTGCTAAACGTGCTGAAGCGAAATATGGCGTGTCTGCACGTGAAATCCTGATGGAACTTGGTCGTCGTGGTACAGTCGGCGGTCAGGAAGACATGATTGAAGACTTGGCATTGACCATGTCTAAAGCCAAAGAAGCCAATGCTTAATTTATTTTAAGTCAAAGCGAAAAGAGCGTTCGGAAGGGCGCTTTTTTTATGGCTGGATCTTGATTTGACACTTGGCTTTATAGATAAAAAATATCATGAAATAGTTGTGATATATTAATATAATCAATTGCTTAAGTGATTTTTCGACTGGGTTAAACTTAAAAGCGATTAATCAGTTTTTTTTTGCGGTCAAAAAGCCTAAATTCTTTGAAAATAAACACTGAAACAAAGGTTTAACAATAATGAAATGAAAGGAAGATAAAATGACTTATTGTTTAAAGTTCTTAACGTGAGCTTAATCTTTAAAATAAAAACCAGCGGAAATAGCCATAAAGGCAATAAATCTTAATACTCTGGTCGGATTTCGTTTTTTGTGATTGTTTAGCATGATGGCGCCATAGCTTAATTTGATTACTAGGGAATTCAGCCATGCGTCGTCAAAACTTATGGATAGCAATGCTTGCTGCGACAGCAACTTTAGGAACAACTGCATCGAATGCAGATTTTGTTGACGACAGTAATGTCCAATTAAAATTTAAAAACTTTTATTTAGACCGTGAATATAACCAAGATACAGCTGGAGTTTATAACCCAGGTTATGGCAACTGGACTCAAGCAGTCACTTTAGATGCTAAATCGGGTTATCACGATATTGGTGCAGGCATTCAAGTGGGCGCTGATTTATTAGCACAATATGCGATTGGTCTAAAATCACGTGGTAATGTGAATGACATTCATATGCCATACAATGAAAATGAGAAGAAAACTGAACGTGATAATGCTAAGTTAGGTACAACTTTAAAAGTTAAAGTTTCTGAAACTGAATTAAAAGTAGGTGACTTACAGCCAATGTCACCTGTGGTGTTCTTTGATCCATCGCGCCAATTATTAACCACTTATAGCGGTGCTTGGTTGGAATCTAAAGAGCTTAAAGATACGAAGCTGACCTTGGCTTATATTGATGGCATCAATGCACGTTATGACAACCAATATCAAGATTTGACCTTGTTCCCACAAAATGATTTTGCTAAAGCAAAAGCGGCGAATAAGTCTACTGATGATGGCATGTACATTGTTGGCGTAGATCATCAATTTACACCAAAATTGGGTGGTAGCTACTGGTATGCAGATGTCACCAACATCTATCAACAGCATTATGTTGCTGCGAACTATAAAACGACTTTGGCTGAAAAAACCAAACTAGATACCCACGTTCGCTATTTTGACAACAGCGAATCTGGTGACAAACTATATGGCAAGATTGACAGCCAAGCCGTTTCTGCAGGTGCTAAAGTAAATCACGGTATGCACACTGTTCAGTTGGGTTATCAACAAATGTTTGGCGACTTTGGTGATGTCGCACTGTTCCCTACATTGGGCGGTTGGGTACCACAACCATTCCTAGACAACTGGTCTGTTGCAAGTTTCATTCGTAAAGATGAGCGTTCATGGAGTTTAGGTTATACCTATAATTTTGCTGAAGCAGGTGTCCCTGGTCTAACTGCGACAGTACGTCACTTCCGTGGTGACAATATTGATCTAGGTGCAGGTAAGAAGGAAGGCAAAGAAAACGAAAATAACGTGATCGTAAACTATGTTGTACCTGAAGGTAAGTTAAAAGGCTTAGGCTTCAACTACATGTTCATCGATACCAACTATAACTTCGGTAACGACCTTCAAGAACACCGTGTAGCAACAACTTATACTTATAAGTTCTAATTAAGCGGTGTCATAAAAAAGCGGCTTTAAATCAGTCGCTTTTTTTTGCTGTGTAAAAAGCTATTTTTTTATTAAATGCCTTAATAAAAATAAGGGTTTAGTCTTTAATAAATTATTTAAAAACAAATAGTTAAATTATCGTTTTTTTATAGTATTTGATCGTAAATTTGTATCAGTTTGACCGCTTTGAACAGGTAATATAAGGCGGTAAAAAAGTAAATTTCACCGAGTCAACTTGACGTTAAATTCTGAATCAAGATGGAAACGCAAGCTAAAGACTGTACGAGGAGTATGTATGAGCACTGTTCAAATCCCTGAATATACAACAGATCCATTCTTTGGCTTAGAAGACAAATGGATTGAAACTGCAGAAGGTGAGTTGACTCACTATCACGAAGTGGGTGAGGGTACGCCTATCCTGTTCTTGCACGGTTCAGGTACTGGTGTATCTGCTGCGGCAAACTGGTGGTTAAACCTGCCACAAATTGGGGAGCAGGCGCGTTGTATCGCCATTGATACAATTGGTTATGGTCAAACTGTGGTTGCGCCGGGTACTGAATATGGTATCCGTGCCTGGGTAGACCATGCGGTGCGTACTTTAGATGCGCTGGGCATTGAAAAAACCTGGCTGGTGGGTAACTCTTTAGGTGGCTGGTTGGCATTCCAGTTGGCGCTGGATTATCCAGAGCGTGTACTTGGTATCGTATCTATGGGTACTGGCGGTGCAAAACAGACTGCTGCACTGAAAGCGCATGCGAATCCGGTATTGACTGAGGAAGGCATCAAGAAAACATTGTCTATGTTTGTAGTGAACAAAGACCTGATTACTGATGAGCTTGTGAAAGTACGTTTTGCTTCTGCTGCAAATGACTATGCATCGAACCGTTTGATGGACGTAGTGGGCGCACGTGACCGTGACCGTTTCGAATTCCCGTTAGACTTCGAAAAAATGAAAGACATCACTGTGCCTGTATTGTTGATTCATGGTACTCAAGACGTGGTGATTCCAGTTTCTCGTACCTGGGATATCCTGAACATTGTACCCAATGCTGATGCACACATTTTCAGCCAGTGTGGCCACTGGTCTCAAGTGGAAAAAGCTGAAGAGTTCAATACAGTGATTAAAAACTATTTAACTGCTCGTGGCGTTTAATCCCGCCGTCTAGCCAATAAAAAGGATGACTTCGGTCATCCTTTTTATGCTCTTGCTCAAGGGCTGATAAAGTTTGCTGCCACATTGATCGTGATGGCCAGAATGGTGGTATTAAAGCCGTAGGCCAGCAGCAGGTGCAGGGTATTTAGAACCCGCATTGCGGAGTGGGTAATGGAAACATCTGCCGTTTGTGCGGAAGTACCGACGATGTAACTAAAATATAAAAAGTCGGGATAAGTCGGTCTAGGTGTTTTGGGAAACTCCAGCCCGCCTTCATTATTCTTGTCGAGTGCCAGATAAAAGTCATGCGCATAATGAATCGCAAAAATGGTATGCATTAGGAACCAGGCAGAGGTAATGGTCACCATGGATAAAATGATATGAGCGGTTTGAATGAGCGTATTGCTCGGCAAATTATTCACTTCAATAATCAGCGCGATGAAGCAGATGAATAAGGTCAGCAGGACCAGAAATAGAATCAGCCATTTACTGGCATCTTGTTCCTTCGCACGTTGCAGGATATGCGCATGATCAATGCGCCAGAGTTTTTTCAGGGTGAAAAATAAATAGGCATAGATGACCAGATTCCAGCTCATTAGTAGGCAGGTTGACCAGTTCCATGAGGTCATGAACTGAAAAGTAGCATACAGCACAGCAATAAACGGAAAGGTTAGAAAGAAATAAAGATGGTGCTGAATCCCTGTTTTTATACGGCGTAATAGATGCATGAGGGGGCAACCTTTTATCGTTATTGTTGTTTTTTAACATTTTAAAAAGTTTGTGGGAAATTTATTAGACTTAAGTTGTAATTCTCGATGATGAAATGTGATTTATAAATGGCTAAAGAAAAAGTTATGCGTTATTCCCTATAAATAGCGTGTTAATGATAAGAAAAAAACGTAAGACTTAAGTCTAATCTGGACTAAAAATACACAAATTGAAATAAAAAAAACCACCATTATTTATTAGCAAAATAATGGTGGCTTCAATCCGGTGCAAAAGCATAAAAATTTTTTTAAGTGCGGTTTATATTTAGATAGAAAACATGGGTCAGCAATTCAATAAATTTCTTCACTGCGATAGAGCTGCTGTTTTTATGGTAACTCACATACAGGTCGAGGTAAGGCAGTTCTACATCTAAGGGGCGAATCACAGTATTTTCCATGGTTAGTGGTGCAACATAGCCCGGCAGAATGGTGCAGCCTAAACCCATCCCTACAGAATTGATGTTAAACAGGATGTTATCGGCCTTTTGCACAATATTGAATTCAATGCCATTGGCATGGGAAAAATCTATAATGGCATTATGTAATGTTAAGGACTGTTCTGCAGCAGGAATAATAAAATCTATACCATTCAATTCTTTAACAGGAATTCGTTCATACTTAGCCAAGGGGTGGTCTTTCGGTAAAATAAAGATCAGTGGCTCACGTAACACAAATAGACTTTCAATTTCATCACTATTGAGATTGTGCCGGGTAAAGGTGACGTCCAGTTCCCCTTTTTTCAGCAACTTCATTTGTTCACTGTTATTTAAGCTGAGCAAATCGATTTTTAAATCAGGGTTTTGCACGCGTAGATTTGGTAGTACATAAGGGAAAATTTTCATTTCCGCCACCGGAACAAAGCCGATGCGCAGCATTTGCTGTTTGGCTTGCGAAACCTGGCGTGCCATGGCAATCGCTTTATCTGCCTGTGCTAGGGTTAAGCGCGCCTGCTCGAGAAATACGGCACCTTCTTCAGTCAGCTCAACCTTACGTTTGGTACGATAAAGCAGTTTTACCCCGACATCTTCTTCCAGATCTTTAATTTGCTGACTTAAAGAGGGCTGTGCGGTATAAAGCTTTAATGCAGCCTTACTGAAGTTAAGTTCTTCTGCAACGGTGATAAAATAGCGTAGGTGTCGTAATTCCATATAACTCGTCCAAAAGAGTAATCCAAAAAATGTCTTACTATATTTTTGTAGCAGTATAATCTATAAACAACTATTAGGTGAAGATTATTCTGCCATTTAGAAAATAAATGATCTTGTATTTTTCATTAGTGTTTAAATATATAAGCTACAGTTTTAAGTAATTCATAAAATATCTTAATTGAAACAAAAAAAATATTTCCCCAAAACTGGCTAAAAATCCATTATCGCTGAAAAGTTGAGTCTATTTACTTTGTGCCGTTACTGGTCACAGGAGAGCTTTTCATGAGTGGAAAAATTGATGTGCGCGAAATCGACGCTTTAGTCGATGCACAAAATGGACGTATCTCGCCATCTATCTATACAGACCCAGATCTATATGAACTAGAACTTGAACGCGTTTTTGGTCGTACATGGTTATTCCTTTGTCATGAAAGCCAGATTCCTAAGGCAGGTGACTTCTTCAATACCTACATGGGTGAAGATCCGATTATTGTGGCACGTCAAAAAGACGGTTCAATCAAAGCATTTTTAAACCAATGCCGTCACCGCTCTATGCGCGTAAGCTTCGCAGACTGTGGTAATACCCGTGCGTTCACTTGCCCATACCACGGCTGGTCTTACGGTATTGACGGTTCTTTAAAAGACATCCCGCTTGAAGAGCGTGCTTACCCACAGGGTGCATGTAAAGAGCAATGGGGTCTGGTAGAAGTTAACCGTGTTAAATCTTACAAAGGCCTGGTATTTGGCTGCTGGGATGAAACAACACCTGACTTAGAAGAATACATGGGTGACATCGCTTGGTACCTGGATGGTGTTCTAGATCGTCGTCCTGGCGGTACTTGCATCGTTGGTGGTGTACACAAGTGGGAAATCGAATGTAACTGGAAATTTGCTGCTGAACAGTTTGCATCTGACCAATACCATGCATTGTTCTCTCACGCATCTGCGGTACAAGTTCTTGGTGCAAAACCGGATGATGATGCATCTAAACAGTTAGGTGCGGCACAAACGGCCCGTCCAGTTTGGGAAACAGCAAAAGATGCACTTCAATACGGTCAACGTGGACATGGTTCAGGCTTCTTCTTCACTGAAAAACCAGATGCTAACGTTTGGGTAGACGGCGAAGTAGCAAACTACTTCCGTGAAACTTACGAAGAAGTAAAAGACCGTTTAGGTGAAATCCGTGCGCTACGCCTTGCTGGTCACAACACCATGTTCCCGACACTGTCTTGGTTGAACGGTACGGCAACACTTCGTGTATGGCACCCACGTGGTCCAAACAAAACTGAGGTTTGGGCATTCTGTATCTGTGATGCTGACGCACCACAAGACGTAAAAGAAGCATTTGAACGTTCTGCAACCCGTGCTTTCGGCCCTGCTGGTTTCCTTGAGCAAGATGACTCTGAAAACTGGGTAGAAATTCAAAAAGTATTACGTGGTTATAAAGCTCGTCAAAACAAACTCATTATGGAAATGGGTAAAGGTAACGAAAAAGTACGTGAAGACGGTATTCCAGGTATTACCAACTACATCTTCTCTGAAACTGCTGCACGTGGCTTATACCGCCGTTGGGCAGACCTGCTGATCCATGAAAAATGGGAAGATGTTGAGAAAGCAGCTGAAGCATATGAGAAGGAGCTTGTGAAATGAGTCAAATCAGTTTGGAACTTCATCACGAAATCAGTCAGTTCCTTTATCGTGAAGCAAAATTGCTGGATGACTGGAAATTCCGCGAATGGCTGGACGTAATGGCGGAAGATATTTCGTACACGCTACGTACCACGCCAAACGCACAAACCCGTGACCGTCGTCGTTCAGTTGAGCCACCAACAACTTGGGTGTTCAACGACAACAAACATCTGTTGGAACGCCGTGTAGCGCGTCTGGAAACGGGTATGGCTTGGGCTGAAGAGCCTCCATCACGTACCACTCACATGGTGAGCAACGTGATTGTTGAACCAACTGAAGTTGCAGGCGAATATGACGTGTACGTGACTTATCTGCTCTACCGTTCTCAAAAAGAGAAAGATATTACGATTTACTGTGGTAAACGTCACGACAAGATCCGTAAAGTTGAAGGTGGTTTAGGCTGGCAAATCTTTGACCGCAAAATCACCCTAGACCAAGTGACTTATACCTCACATAACCTGAGTGTGTTCTTCTGATGAATAAGATTTTTGTTTGCCAAGTTGACGAATTGGACGAAGGCGAAGCATTGAAAGTGGATTGCGGCGTGAACGGTATCGAAGCGCTTGCAGTTTTTAACAATGGCGGTGAGTTCTTTGCAATGAACGACCGTTGTTCACACGGTAATGCTTCTATGTCGGAAGGTTATCTTGAAGATGACGGCACTGTGGAATGTCCACTGCATTCAGCACGTTTCTGTTTGAAAACTGGTCAAGCATTATGCTTACCAGCAACTGATCCAATCCAGACTTTCCCTGTGATTGTGGAAGATGGTCAGTTATTTGTAGAGATGTCAGGAGAGTAATCATGGGTTGGCTACAAGGCGAAGTTGCACTTATTACGGGTGGTGGTTCAGGTTTAGGCTGGGCACTGGTCGAACGTTTCCTGGAAGAGGGTGCACAAGTTGCTGTTCTTCAACGTTCACAGGCAAAAGTTGATGCATTGAAAGCCCATTTCGGTGATCGAGTATTAGCAATTGCCGGTGATGTAGCCAGCTATGAAGACAACGTTCGTGCCGTAAACGCAACAGTTGAGCGCTTCGGCAAGCTTGACTGTTTCGTTGGCAATGCTGGTATCTGGGATCATTATGCAGATATCGTCAATACATCGGGTGAGCAACTGGAAAAAGCCTTTGATGAAATCATGGGTATTAACACCAAGTCTTTAATTCTTGGTGCCAAAGCTGCGCTGGATGCATTGATAGCTTCTGAAGGTTCTATCATATTTACTTTGTCTAACTCTGCACTGTACTCGGCAGGCGGAGGCCCTGTGTACACGGCATCCAAGCATGCTGGTGTGGGTATTATGAAAGAACTGGCTTACGAGCTTGCGCCTAAAGTACGAGTGAACGCCGTTGCACCGTCAGGTATGAATGTCAATATCAAAGGGGCAGCATCATTAGGTCAGGAAAATCTTGGTCTGCTGGATGCGCGTGATCCTGAGAAAATTGCACGTGGCATGCCACTGAACTTTTTGCCTGAACCGGAAGACATGACGGGTTCATACGTGCTGTTGGCATCTCGTCAAAATAACCGTCCTTTGACTGGTGTTCTGATCAATGCAGAATGTGGTCTGGGAATTCGCGGCTTACGTCAGCCTCGTGCCGGTTTCTTTGACGAATAAAAATCTAGTCTAAATCAAATGGACTTATCGGCAGCCTGTTCTGGCTGCCTTCCTTTTAAGGAGTCTCTCATGGCCGTTAAACTTATTTGTGCTTCGCACAGTCCGTTAATGGAATTTGCTTCACCACAAGATCAGTCTAAAGAGCAGAAAGTCCGTGCTGCTTTTGAGAAATTGTCTGCTGAAGTCAAAGCTTACGACCCAACCCTGATCATTACCTTTGGTCCAGACCATTTCAATGGTTTCTTCTATGACCTGATGCCAAGTTTCTGTGTGGGCATTCGTGCCAAAGCGGCAGGTGACTGGGATTATGGTAAGGACAATGATCATATTGATGTGCCTGAAGACAAGGCGCTGGCGCTGGTTCGCCGCGTATTGGACGAAGGTGTGGACGTTGCATACTCATACCGTATGCAGGCGGATCATGGTGTGACTCAGCCTTTACATTTCCTGTGTGAAGGTCAGCTTGATCGTTATCCAACGATTCCAGTTTTTATTAATGGCGCTGCAGCACCCATGCCAACCACCAAGCGTACCATCGCTTTAGGTCGTGCTGTAGGTCAGTTTATCAAGTCTTTAAACCTTGAAAATGAACGTGTTCTTGTGCTGGGTACCGGTGGTTTGTCACACGATCCACCGACTCCGCAAATGGGTTCTGTTCCACCAGAAGTGGAAGAATTCCTGATTGCGGGTCGTAACCCAAGCCCTGAAGCACGTAATGCCCGTCAGGCCAAAGTGATTGCTGTAGGACAGAAGCTTGCTGCAGGGGATACCTCAGTTTCTGTACCATTAAGCCCGGAGTGGGATATTGCATTACTGGAGAAATTCAAGAATGCAGATTTCGCTGCACTGGAAGCCATGACTGAAGCTGACATCCGCCGTGACGGTGGCCGTGGTGGTCAGGAAGTCCGTTCATGGATGGCTGCATTCGCTGCCCTGCATGAAATGGGTGAATATGACATGACGACACATTGCTACGAAGACATCAGTGAGTGGATCGCTGGTTTCGGCATCGTATCTGCAGAGTTAAAAGGTTAATGACATGAGCAACATCGAAACCATTGTAATTGTAGGTGCTGGACAGGCAGGTGCAAGTGCGATTTTAGAACTTCGTGGCAATAAGTACGAAGGCAAAATCATTTTGATTGGTGATGAAACGCATCTGCCTTATGAGCGTCCACCATTATCCAAGGATGTGATTCTAAAACCTGAAGAAACCAAGATTGAAATTCTGTCAGAACAGAAACTGGCTGAACTTGGTGTAACAACTATTCGTGGCAATGGCGTGGCTAAAATCAATGCCGAGGCCCATACAGTTGAACTTCAAAACGGTGACGTTGTTGCTTATGACAAGCTATTGCTTGCAACAGGCGGTGCAGCACGTCGTTTGCCAAACTTTGATGCGCTGGGTAAACATGTGTATACCCTGCGTAATCTTGAAGATTCACAAGCACTGGTACCTGTGCTTCAAGCCGGTCAACGTATTGTGTTGATTGGTGGTGGGGTGATTGGTCTTGAATTGGCATCATCTGCACGTTACAAAGAATGTGAAGTGACTGTGATTGAACAGGGGCCAATGGTGATGGGTCGTTCATCGCCACGTATCCTGAGCGAATTCTTGTTGGCGCAGCAACGCCGTGCCGGTGTGGATGTACGTCTGGAAACCAAGATTGCAGACTGCAAGTTAGACGGTGAAGAAGTTGTCGTGACCCTTGAGGGTGGTGAAGAGCTTCGTGCCGATGCGGTCATTTACGGTATTGGTATCGTGCCGAATGCACAGCTGGCTGTTGAGGCTGGTCTGGATGTTGATTTTGCGGTTAAAGTTAATGAAAACTGCCAGACTTCAAATGCTGACATTTATGCAGCAGGTGATGTCGCGACTCAGCTTCGTGAAGATGGTGAATACCGCCGTGTCGAAACCTGGGAAAATGCCAACCTCCAGGCAGGTATTTTCGCGCGTCATGTGATGGGTGTAGAGCATCCGAAAGCCAATCCGGCATGGTTCTGGACCGATCAACTCGACATTAACTACCAGTTCGTGGGCGATATGGCTGCAGCTGAATGGCATGTTCGCGGTGAAATGGATGCAGCCAAAGGTGCAGACAATTCATTTGTGATGTATGGTGTGACTGACGGTCAAATCGTTGCCGGTATTACGGTCAATGCCGCAAAAGAAATGCGTCATTTGAAAAAAATGATCAGCAAAAATACCGCTTTTGAAGCAGAAAAACATCTTGATTTAAGCCTGGATTTACGCAAAGTGGCTTAAGTTTTATTGAGATATTTCTGGACAGACCTATGTTTTGCATAGGTCTGTTTTTTTATGGCTGTTATATGATTGAGGTAACAGCCTCAAATTAAATTATGAATTGAAATGCATTTGCGCAGGCGTTTTTTACTTTTCAAAGATGAAAAGTAACAAAAATCTTTTACTGATCTGAGGGTATGTCCATATACCCCAGATCAGTGGGCGACATCCCTGTCGCCTTTGACATCGTGCCGATAATGGGAAATAGGCGATTGGCAGTCTTATCCATTATTACAAAATCAAATTGAGCAATTTATGAATTCAAATTCATCTTCCATGATGGTCACGGCAAGTATTTACGCTTTATTGGTATTCATCTGGGCGACGACGCCGCTCGCGATTGTGTGGAGTGTGCAGGAAATTCACCCGATGTGGGTGCTGATCATCCGTTATTTCGGCGCATCGCTGATTGCCTTATTCCTTTTAAAGCTGATGCGTGACCCGCTGCCGTTTGATCAGACTTCGTTAAAAAGTTATGTGGCGGGTAGTCTGAATTTAATTGGTGCGCAGCTGTTTATTTATCTTGCAGCCAATTATCTGACTTCCGGGTTAATGGCGCTGATCTTTGGTTTTTCACCGCTGATTGCAGGCCTGATCGGACATGTGATTTTAAAAACGCAAAAACTGATCTGGCTACAATGGCTGGGTATGGCGATTGCGGTTTCCGGTCTAACCTTTGTCTTTGCCGATTCTGCCGACAGTAAAGTCAATCCAATTGGTGTGGTGTTGATGCTGATTAGCATGGTGTCTTATATCAGCTCGATTTTCTGGGTCAAACAGATTAATGCTCCACTCAAACCGATGTCTCAAGCGACCGGTTCACTGATGGTCTCAGCAGTGGGTTCACTACTGATCATTCCGTTTATCTGGCAGCATTTTCCAACTGTGCTGCCAAGTGGACGAGCCATGATTGGTTTTATCTTTACCATGATCATGTCTTCCATTGTGGCCATGCTGTGTTACTTCTGGCTGATCCGCCGTTTAAATGCCTCTACGGTTTCCCTAAGCAATGTCATGACCCCGGTGATTGCCCTGGTTCTAGGTGCCACCTTGAATAACGAACATATCAGTCCAAATGCCTTTTTCGGCATTGTGGTGGTGATGTTCGGCATTGTGCTGTACTTCTGGAAAGAATGGCGCCAGCAGTATTTTTCTAAGCTGCGTTAATACAACAGGATAAAAAAGGAAGTTTAGGCTCATTGCTGTCCCACAATTTTTCACAAGAGGAAGCTCATTTGAGCTTCCTCTTGTTTTATGGGTATTTTATCGGGTGAAAATAAAGCTTTTAAAGTTCTTCTTTCAAACAAATTCACTTGAATTA
>NZ_VOYL01000034.1:0-33419 GCF_013420295.1 Acinetobacter sp. YH01018 | reverse complement strand
AAATGGACAATGCCGGTGACAAACTGGGGGCAAACCATCACACAGTTATCGATTTACTTTGAAGGCAGGCTCGATGATATAATTAAACTCTAGCCAATTCGGCTGACACAGAATTTTGAACGCTCTCCCAAATGAGGACACGCCCTAATAAATAATGTACTCGTCCAATCATTTTTGCAGCTAAAGGCATTTCAATCTTGTTTAATATTAGGGATCGCTTGTTCACCAAATTCCTGAATACTCTTCTTTGAATATTTATTATAAAATTTCATTTTCTGATCAGGTGTTAACCCTTTCAATTTACCAGAAATTTTTCAAAGGCTTTGCTAAATAGATGATCA
Organism: Acinetobacter sp. YH01018; assembly: GCF_013420295.1. Classification (NCBI taxonomy): domain Bacteria; kingdom Pseudomonadati; phylum Pseudomonadota; class Gammaproteobacteria; order Moraxellales; family Moraxellaceae; genus Acinetobacter; species Acinetobacter sp. YH01018. Next base: position 33,078 of record NZ_VOYL01000034.1, on the reverse strand, counting down.
TTTACAACTTTCGCACATTTAGCAAAGGAAAGCCCAAGACCCTACAATCCAACTTATTCTAAACTTGATGAAACAACCAATCCCAATACATCAAGATTTTCACCTTTGATATTTTGATCTAATTACTTTCTCAGCCAATGTGCTTACAATGCATTTTTCATTCTTATTAAGTTCTAAAAATTGATTATCTAAAGCATGATAAAAAATGAAAACCGCCTTAACCAATCTCTTTCAAACAATCCCGACACACCTTGATTTCTTTGTCATCAACCGTGTAGTCAACTTCAGTAGCACCATGCAGGCCAAATAAACACATTAAGAATTGGAGCATAATTTTTTCCAAAAAAAAGTCCCATGCGAGGGATGCATAGGACCAAAACCAGAGAAACTACAGCGTTTCAATTTGTTGGCGCATTCTAAATATGTATTTTAAATATATGAATATCAAAAACTACCAAAATTTATAAAAGATGAAATTTTATAAATAAAAACCAGAGTATTTTTATGCCTTAGTTTTTATACATATTCTAGAAAAATAAAAGCCCCAACATATTAATGAAGAGGCTTATATATCGTAATACTTTCGACAAAAGATAAAAATCTTCAATAAAAAAGCCTGCTTAACTCTCCAAAATTAAACAGGCTTAATTGCGCCAATACCTTAGACTTTTTGGAGTTATTATTTGTTTTCAGTGAATATAAGATTAAATTATTTCAGCATTGTGAAAATAAAAAAATATGATTATTAATTTAATTAATCGCATTTTTTTTGATCAGTGATTACTTCACTTCTTTCAAGCAATAACGGCATACCTTAATTTCTTTACCATCAATCGTGTATTCAATTTCAGTCGCATCATGAAGACCAAATAAACGCCTTAAGAAACAATGAAGCATTACTTTTCTCCATGCAAAAAAAAGCCCACACATGGAAAGACGATATGGGCTTATAAACTAAGGATCTTGAAAGACCATTCAGAAACTACAGCAGTTTCTATTGACTATTTTGTACACTATTCAAGTAACATTCAGTGGCGGAATATACCAAAAATTAAAATATTACTAATTTAATCAAAATTTTAGAAAGACTTGATTAATAATATATTAAATATTAAAAAAACCGCTTAATCTGGGGATGTGATTAAGCAGGTGAAGTCTTTGATAACCATTTTATTATTTTTATTAACGCTGTGCTCTCTTGATGTAGTTAAAAATTATCACTCTAAAGCAAATTACAAAGTATAAAAAATATGCATAAATAGTTTCTGTTCGGTTACTTTAAGTTATTTTTGATTTTTGTTAGACAATAATTATTATTAAAATCTAATCTGGGTGCCCTGATATTGCTTACACAAAAAACATTTCTCAGGGCATTAAAAACGCTCACATTGCTGTGAGCGGTTATGGTACTTCTCGTCTTTCCGAGTGTCAGTCGTTTTTCCCAGCTAGGCGATATATAACTTCGTCTAACCTGATAAAAAATTACCCGGTATTTGCTATTTAATCAATCAGTTTATTTCGTAATTTTTTGATAAATATCACGTTTATTTCACAGCTGATCTGATTTTGAATTGATCACCACAGAAGTTCTATGCTGTGATCCATAGCGACTCACAATCACACCCACCTAACATGCATGGTCTGCTTTACTTGCTTTCGTTCTAAGGTTTGTTTGAATTGTCACACCCGTGCGAGGTTTTTACTCTAAAGCATGTTCTGCTAAGCGACACCAAAGCAGGTTTAAGCCACTATGGCTATGAGGTGACGTGAACCGCACTTTCTTAGCTTAGGTATTTTCATGACGTAAATTCCAAAAATTTTGACGTAAATTTAACTGCATTATCGACAAAAAATAGCGATTTTAAAGATAGCACTGTTAATGGTAGACTTTATTCAAGACAACAAAAAAGGGTTTTAAGCTACTGATTTCGCTTAAAACCCTTATAACATAACGTTTAGAATATTGGTGGATATCCTCTACCGAACACATTTTTAAAATTTTGATTTTTATATATTTTTTAATTAAAAAAATTCAGTGATACACGTGGTGATACAAGAAATTGAGCACTGTTCGTCTCGATATCCATGCAAGTTGAGCAACTTCATTCTGAGTTAAGTTTTTATTGAGACGTACACGTTTGAGCCTATCACCTAAGGCCTCAGCAATTGAAACAGGGAAATCATTGCGATGAAATTGCATATCTTTGATGACATTCATAAGACCTTTACAAAGATATGCGATTTCCTTTTGTTGATGCAAATTTGGCGTTACATGTGGTTAAGTACATTAATTTGTACATAATCAGCAAAAAGTAGCTTTAAGTGCAAAATATTACACTTACCACACAGAGTATATACTAAATAATTTTGAAATTTTGTGGCTCCACCTAGAGCTTTAATTGTAAGCGAACCAACATTTAAACCACTTTCGATTTCCTTGCCTGATTTTTTAGCCTGACGACCTGCTTTATCTAGGCCTTCCTTGTAGTTACCGAGTTTAACGACCATATCTAATATCAGACGAGAGGTGGCGTGATGGATATTCTAGAAATTGCAAAAGACTTTACTGAAGACTTGGCACCGCATGTAACCAGTCAAACTGGCACAGTCAAAACAACTTACAGCTGAGCAAGTATCTGCACTTTATTATATCGCTGTTGATTTTTGGATGCGGAATGATGAGCCAAATGTGAATGTGAAATTGCCTTTTGAAGTTTTGCAGAGTTTGCGGGAGATGCCATAATGGGAGTTTTTCAAATCACCGTACATGGTGAAGCACCTCAGCTATTTGTAGGCTCTGAGGTAGGCGGTGCAAAGATCGTATCGATTAAGGATGTAAGCCCTAAATTAGTATCAGCTTCAGAATTGGCTCAACAATATGGCATTAGTGTTGATGTGGTCCGTGATCGATGTGCAGAGATCAATAAAGGTACTCGAGGAAAGTGTCTTTATGATCCAGAACAGGCGAACTTGATTTTAACGGCTAGGCCCTTGGCTAAACGTGGGCGCAGTAGAAAAAATTAATTATTTTTTGATAAAGGGGTAAAACATGGAAAAAAAGCCATATAGGACTGTTGGCATAGTAGCCACAATCATCGTCGCAATTATTCTGGCTTTAATTATTATACCTGCAAGCTTTACGCGCATCACTGATGCAGATGTTGGTATTCGTCAAACGTTCAGCGGTGAAATTGAAGATACCGTACTGGGGCAAGGATTACATCAAACCGTGGTCGGTGATGTAATCAAAGTATCAAAGCGAAATCTTGTACTTAATGTTGAATCTCAACCAATTGTAGTCGAAAAGATTCCAATGCAAGAGTTTCAATTAAAAGTGAATTACGGGATTGTGCCATCAAATGCTGCAATCGCGTATAAGACTGAAAAAGCACAGCACATTATTACAGATGATGGTGATGTATATTTACTAGGTCAGTATGTGCAGTACGTTGCAAACTCGGCAATCAATGATGTTGTGAGCAAATATAAAGCTTTAGCTGTAAATGACAATCGAGCGCTCATAGAGACTGAAATAAAGAACAGTATTAATACTAAATTAAAAGCTCAAGGCAAAGATAAATTTGTCAAAGTTAATGAAATTAATATTTTAAAAGTTTCACCACCTAAATCTATTTTAGATTCATCATTAGCAATTGTTAATTCTCAAAATGCTTTAAAGACAAAGCAAAATGAATTAGAAACTGCACGTGTTGAAACTGAAATCAAAAAAGTTTTAGCAGAAAATGCATCTGAAAAATATGTAGATCTACTACGTGCAGAAGCCGAAAAAACTAAAGCTGAAGCATTGCTCAAAGCTGCTGAAAAAGGAACACTGAATACTATGGTAATTGTTCCAGACAAATTCACTGGTGTAGGTCAATTAAAATAATGAAAAGCCCTCTTATGAGGGCTTTTTAAGCGTCCATCATATCTCCAATATCTTCAACATCCGGGTTGTAATAAGTATTCACTAAAACTTTAATATTTTTATGCCCCGTCACCTTAGCCAGCACTTCTACCGGTAATTTTTGGTTATTCACGAACCGAGTAATCGCTTCATGGCGTGTGTCATGGAATGTATGTCGATAAGCCCTACTTTCGCTTTACGGCGCTCCCACATCAATCTGAAGGCATTCTCATTCTGGGGAATCAACTTATATCACCATCATGATCAATTAGGTCCAGTAAAGCTAAAGCCTTTTTCGTCAGTGGCACATTACGTGCATCGCCGTTTTTGGTTTTTGGCAAATGCACATGCCGGTCGTAAATTTCTGACATTTTAATGCCAAGGATTTCACCGCGGCGCATCGCCGTTTCCAAGGCAAATAAAAATGCCCAGGCAACATAATGCTCTGCCAATGTTGGCACCTGCCCTTGCTGGTAACCTAAACCTTCAAGAATAAGATCAATTTCATCATCACGAATACGGCGATTACGGGCTTTAGGCTTTGCCGGTTTCTTAATCCCCATCCACGGGTTAGTCTCAAGTAGGAATAGCTCTTTTACGGCGTAGCTAAATACAGATGAGTAAAGCGCGATTTCGTGTAGCACTGTATTAGCTCCAACCTGTTTTAAACGTTGATTTCTCCAGGCGGTTAAATGCTTTGGTGTGATGTCATGAATAGACATATCTGCCAGTGCACCAAATTTCTCATCAAAAGGACCTAATTGTTCTTTAACATACTTGGATCCTCGAAGCTTTCGCCCATGCTCATCATAATACTTATGAAAAAGTGTCTTGAATGGGTAATGCTGTTTTATACCCTGGTCTTCCGCAAGCTTATTAGCTTTTGCCTCAAGTAATTTTTGCGCGGCCCATTGCTCGCATTCTTTTACGGTATCTCTGGTTGCTGAATATGTTTTTCCAGCAATCATTATTTTAATTCTATAGCTTTCACCGCGCTTGATCGGTTTGGGCATTTTCAGGGTCTATAACTCTATATTCTTGGTCTAATCTTGGTCTAAATTTAACGGCATTATCGGCAAAAAATAGCGATTTTAAAGATAGTGCTGTTAAGGGTAGACTTTATTTAAGACAACAAAAAAGGGTTTTAAACTACTGATTTCGCTTAAAACCCTTATAACATAACGTTTAGAATATTGGTAGGTATAAGCAGACTCGAACTGCTGACCTCTACGATGTCAACGTAGCGCTCTAACCAACTGAGCTATACACCTAAGTGCTGTGAATCATATTCACTTTTATTTTTTAAGACAAGTGCTTTCTATTATTTTTTAAAGTATTTGCACATGTTTTAAGCATTTTTCTAAATTGCTTTATTTGCTGGTGATTTTGCATTAAAGAATAGTGCTGTTGCTGATAATGCTGTGCTGTTTGAGTAAATATCTGTTGCTGATCCTGTTCTGCCCGTTCAGCCAAACGAAGCATCCAGCTATAAAAAGTTTCTGCAGGCTGCTTGCGCAAGTTGAATTCCAATTGTTTAGAAAATTGTTGAATGGCACGCTCATAAGCTGAAACCGACCGACTGCTTCGATAAAAAATCCAGATAAAATAAACCGCCACCACCAGCAGAATACTCAATAACATGATGATACTGCTGGCATAAGCATTTTTAATACCCAGCGTGGACAACCAGCCTTGCTGCTTTTCGGCATCATAGCCCACCACCTTGCTTTGCCATTGATAACTCGCATAATCACTCCAGATTCTCAGGTTTTTCATCACTGCAAACTGGCGATATCTCCATTTCTGTTCTTTATTGCCCAAAATACTGCGATCACTTTCAATATAATTTTGCATTCCCCCATCTATGCGTTGTGGCGCGATAATCGCTGTAGGATCGATTCTTTGCCATTTTCCATGCAATAAAACTTCGGTCCATGCATGTGCATCGAGCTGTCGCACCTCCCAGCTGGCTCGATCAGGGGCAAGTTGTCCACCCTGATAACCCACTACTACACGTGCAGGTATGCCGACATAACGCATAAGCAAAGCAAAACTTGAGGCATAATGTTCGCAAAAACCACGACGTGATTGAAACAGAAATTCATCTATCCGGTTTTCTCCCAGCAAGCCGGGATTCAAGGTGTAAGCAAAACCATTATTTTTATACCACTGCAAAATATTGCTGACATAACGTTCAGGTTGCTGTCCACTCCGCTTGAACATCTCAAATGCAAACTGGCGTGATTGCTCATCCAAGTGCTCTGGAATTTTGGTATTGATCTGTTGCAAAAATCCTGTTTTATATAAAGTCTGTTCTTGCGACTGAGCATTGCCCAGCCATCGCAATACAATCGGCTGATTCTGCAAAATTTGTCGTACCGGCGTAATACGGCCATCCTGTTTTAACTGATAGTTCTGTTGTAATGGTCGCGATTGTTCTAGTCCCATCACCCACATCACATGAGGATCAGCAGCTAAATACTGATAATTAAAACTGTATTTTCCGTTCTTTAGATTTTGAATTGCGACCGGTTTTTCATTGACAAAACTGCTGGTCCAGGTTTTACCGTCATACTGGTCTAAAACCATCGCTCGCCAATATAAATCATTGCGGTCTGGTAATTGATTCATATCGCCAATAATTCGAAATGCCAGACTGCTTGACTGCGATAACTCGGCAATATCCCCTGGTGACATGCTGTCACTCATCCCAGTGACACTTTTTTGTACCGGGATCGGAATCGCCCAAAGTGGTGGCAAGCGCGGGAAAAACACAAACAGTAGGATAAAAAAAGGCAAAGCCAGAATCAGGAATTTAGCCACATGTTTGGCATCACTTTGCCATGCACCGGATGAATTTTGCAATTGTCTAAATTCATGGGTCTGTAAACGGTACAGGCCGATCAGGCAACTGAGTAAACAGAGCAGCACCATCAGTGCCATCCAGATGGACTGGCTAAATAAAAATGAACTGGCACTAACAAACATGGCAAAATTAAACAGGATAATGACATCACGTTTATTCTTGCTTTCCAGCGCCTTAGCAAATAAAAAAGTAGATAAAACGGCAACGCCAGCTTCTATACCAATAAAAGTTTGATAGTTAAAATAAATTGCAGCCAAAGCAACTAAAGTCAGCACAAAGGTCCACACTCTGGATAAAGCCTTGGACTGATCTTTTAAGCTATAAAATAAAAAAAAGATAATTAGGGCAAAAATAAGGCTCAATACCAGCGGATTAAAAATAACCTGTGCCATCAGTATCAATAACAGGGTCATCAGTATCGAGGTTCTGATCTGTGTATCAATCATGATTTAAGCCTGCGCCAAAAGTTTTTTGGCCTGTAATAACTGGCTGTTACCCAAACCTGCAGCCAGTTCAGCTTGCGGTAAAAAAACTGCATATGCACACTGCATTTGCTCACATTGTTCAATTAAGCCCATCATGAGGCTCAGTTTTTCTTCATGCTGAGTACTCGGCATATTGTGATAATGAATTTCAATATTCGGCTGCTCATTGTGCTGTTCAAATACCTTGATATATAAACCTTGTCCACGTGCTGCCTGCTTCCATGACACCGCTTGCAAGCTATCTCCAGCCTTGAAATTACGCAGTTCACGGAATTCATCCATATCCGGCTCAAAACTGTGCTGATGCTGCTTGTTTTCTGCAGGATAAAAAGCCGCTTTAGGGGCCACCCATGAATATTCTTTCAAGTAAAAATAGGTCCAGGCCCGCACCAGCCCAAAAGGATAAACTGAATAGACCTGAAGGGTTGGATAATCAAACCTCCCTCTTTTTTCAGTAAAAAATGACAAGGTCATGTTTTGCTTCAATTCTGAAATGAATATTTTTTCCAAATGCTGGCTAGTTTTAACCCACAAATAACGCGGCTGCTTTTGCGCTTGCTGAAAATGGAGTTGCAAATCCAGTTGATGGCCCACCTGCCCAACTTCATTGACTGAAACCTCAAGCTTGAGCCCATGCAGCTGCTTAAAAGTTAAATAAAAGCTGATACATAAAATGGCACTGACCAGAAAGCAAAAACCCAGAATCAGGTTGTTGGCATAATTTACCCCGGCAATAAACGTCAGCAAAATCAACACCAGATACAGGTATCCCTGCTGATAGATAAAAATCAGAATGTCTTTTTGCGAGAGCTGTTTGATTTTTTTAAACTGGAAGCGTTTCGCTAACCATTTGTGCCACGGCTGGGTCAAAAGTGTAGTCAAGTCAATCACCCTTTAGCTGATCTGGACTTGCTGCATCAGCTGCAAGGTTTCTGCTTCGCTTAGGCCAATACGATGCGACACCACGGCAGCAAACACCGCTTGCACATCATCTGGAGTCACATAACTACGCTGTTCAATAAAGGCGTGCGCCTGAGCTGCTTTTTTCAAGGCTAATAATCCGCGGGTCGATAAACCATGCGGGCTTTTACGGGTCTCAGCAGCCAGATCCAGTAGATAATCCAGCACTGCATCGACAATATAAACTTGCGTCACTAGCTGCTGAATTGTCAAAATTTCCTCTTCATTAAAGACGTGTTGCAAGGTTGAAATCAAGGCATAGCGGGAATCTTGCTGTAATAGCAGTTTTTCTGCAGAACGTGATGGATAGCCTAGTGACAAACGCATCAAAAAACGGTCGAGCTGCGATTCGGGCAGACTATAAGTTCCACTCTGAAACAACGGATTTTGCGTAGCGATGACCCAAAAAGGTCGCGGTAAATCATAACGTACCCCATCTACCGTCACCTGGCCTTCTTCCATCGCTTCCAGCAAAGCACTTTGCGTTTTTGGACTACAGCGGTTAATTTCATCAGCCAGCAAAATTTGGGTAAAAATAGGTCCCTGCTTGAACTCAAACTGATGCTCTTTCTGGTTAAACATGTTCACCCCAATCACATCACTGGCAAGCATGTCATTGGTAAACTGAATACGCTGGAACTTCAATCCGGCAATATGCGACAAGGCACTGGACAAGGTGGTTTTACCCAGCCCCGGCAAATCTTCAAACAGCACATGTCCACCGGATAGCAAACAACATAAAGCCAGTTTGGTTTGCTGCTCTTTATCCAAAATAATCCGATTGATTTGAGTCAGGAATGCCTGAATTTTTTCAGCAAAAAATTCTACCTGAAAATTCAGCTCTTGTTGTGCTAGCGTGAGTTCCTGTTTTTGAACTTTATTCATACCCCAAATCACACTCTTTCCCCAATAAAAAACGGTGCATGATTAACATACACCGTTTTGTTGTTTTTCCAAATAAATCAGAAGATTTCAGACAAACATATCTTCAGGCTAGCAGGGACATTTTTTCATTCCACCGCCTGCGCTTGGATAACGTGAATCCACACAGTGACGGTAAAATGTTTTGGCATCCATGGGGGTTAAATCGGCATGATGTTTTGCCATATGCGCCAAATAGGTCTGATAGTCCGGCACCCCCACCATCAGGCGAAAGCTTTGCTGCAGGCGTTGCCAAATGAGCTGAATGGTTTTAATGCCATTTAGCATCAAAAACTGTTTTGGTTGAGCCAATACCGTAAACTTGATAATTTTGCCCAGTGCCAGTTTTTGACGAATTTGATCTTTTAGACTCATTTCACCTCTCCTGCCACTTCATTTGAGCTAATCTCATCACTGTAAATGGCTTCAGATTCATGCACAGTCGGATTTGGATTTGCCAATGCGCGGCGAATGACACCAATCGCAGCAAACAGCATCACCACCGCCACAATCATGAAGAAACCGCACAGTACTGCATTAATCTGATTGGAGAACACAATCGTTTGCATTTCAGCAATGTCTTTGGCTGGCTTTAAGATTTCTCCACGAGCAATGGCATCAGAGAAACGGTTGGCCTGTGCCAGAAAACCAATTTTCGGATTTTCATGGAAGATTTTTTGCCAGCCAGCAGTCATACAGGTAATGAACAGGAAAATGGTGGGAACAATCGTGATCCAAACATATTTTTCTTTCTTCATTTTGAACAGAATGACTGTGCCTAAAATCAGTGCCATAGCCGCCAGCATTTGGTTACCAATACCGAATAGTGGCCATAAGCTGTTAATTCCACCGAGCGGATCAATCACACCTTGATAAACGAAGAAACCCCAGCCTGCAACAGCGACTGCGGTACCCAACAAATTACCAAAGAAATTGTGCGATTGTTTCACCGCAGGAATTACAATACCGACAGTATCCTGAACCATGAAACGGCAAGCACGTGTACCGGCATCTACCGCTGTTAAAATAAACAATGCTTCAAACAGGATGGCAAAGTGATACCAGAACGCCATCATGGAACGGTTATTGAAAATTTCCGTAATAATGTGCGCCATACCAATGGCAAATGTTGGGGCACCACCGGTACGCGATAGAATTGAACTCTCACCCACTTCCTGAGCAAGCAGAGTCAAGGCTTCAGGTGTCACCACAAAGCCTAAAGTACGTACCGCTTCTGCCGCACTTTCCACCGTTGTACCGAGGACCGCAGCAGGTGCGTTAATTGCGAAATATACACCAGGCTCAAGAATGGTGGCGCAAATCATTGCCATAACCGCAACAAACGATTCCATCAACATGCCGCCATAACCGATCACACGAATATCCACTTCGTTATTAACCAGTTTAGGTGTCGTACCTGAAGAAACCAGGGCATGGAAACCGGAAATGGCACCGCAGGCAATGGTAATGAACAGGAACGGGAACATCGAACCGGCAAAGACAGGACCTGTACCATCCACGAAATGCGTTACCGCCGGCATTTTCATTTCAGGCAATGCCACCATAATGCCCACGGCCAGACCGGCAATCACGCCAATCTTCAAGAAGGTAGACAAGTAATCACGTGGCGCGAGCAGCAACCAGACCGGTAATGCAGAAGCAATGAAACCATAAGTGATCAGACACCAGGTCAACTGCGTACCTGAAAGGGTAAAGATGGGCCCCCAGTACGGATCAGCTGCCACATTACCGCCATAGACAATCGCCAGCATCATCAGCACAAAACCGATGATTGAAACCTCGGCAATTTTTCCCGGACGGATATAACGCATATATACGCCCATAAACAAGGCGATTGGAATAGTGGCTGAAATGGTGAATACACCCCATGGACTGTTGGTTAGGGCTTTTACCACCACCAAGGCAAGCACAGCAAGAATAATGATCATGACGCCTAATGCACCCAGCATCACAATGATACCGGCAAAAGAACCAAGCTCCTGCTTTGCCATTTCACCCAGTGATCGTCCATCACGGCGGGTCGAAATAAACAGGACTAAAAAATCCTGCACAGCGCCTGCAAGTACAACACCGACCAGCAACCAGATGGTTCCTGGCAGGTAGCCCATTTGTGCCGCAAGAATTGGTCCGACTAAAGGCCCGGCACCGGCAATGGCTGCAAAGTGGTGTCCAAACAAGACATATTTATTGGTCGGCACATAATCCAGACCATCTGCCAGACGATGAGCGGGGGTTAAACGTCTGGCATTGAGTTCAAAAACTTTATTGGCAATAAATAAGCTATAGAAGCGATAAGCGATGCTATAGACACAGATGGCAGCTAAAACCAGCCAAACTGCATTGACATGCTCACCTCTGCTGATTGCAAGTATCCCAAAGGACACCGCACCTAGAACTGCCACCAGAAGCCACACTATTTTGGAAGTTATTGATAACTTCGGTTGAATCGTTTCCATGTAAAGCCCTCATATCTAATGCATAAATCAGCCTTCATTTTTTATTGTTCGGTATACTGCTGTTTTTTCCCTTGCGACTGTACTCCTCATATTTTGCTTTTCATCTAATACTTTGGCATAAAAAAAGGGATGATTTTGATCATCCCTTTCGATAATAGTCTATTTTAAAACCATTATGCACGTTCTAAATAGTCACCCGTACGAGTATCTACACGAACACTTTCTTCTTGCTGTACGAATAATGGTACACGAACAACAGCACCAGTTTCGAGTTTAGCCGGTTTGCCGCCGCCGCCAGAAGTATCGCCACGTACGCCTGGATCAGTTTCCACGATTTTCAATACGACGAAGTTTGGTGCACTTACTGTCAATGGAACGCCATTGAATAACATAATGGTACAAAGTTCGTTAGAATCGTCTTTTAACCATTTTGCAGCATCACCCATTGCAGTTTTGTCTGCAGTAATCTGTTCAAAAGTTTCAGGATCCATGAAGTTCCACATTTCACCATCGTTGTACAAGTAGTTCATTTCTACTTCCACGATGTCCGCTGCTTCTAAAGAGTCACCCGATTTAAAAGTTTTTTCTAAAACTTTACCTGTTTTAAGGTTACGAAGTTTTACACGGTTGAATGCTTGACCTTTACCAGGTTTTACATATTCATTTTCCATGATTGAACATGGGTTGCCGTCAAGCATTACTTTAAGGCCTTGCTTAAAGTCATTTGTAGAATAATTGGCCATGAAAGGCTCGCTCCAAACTTACTAACTTAAATCTATTAATGCTAGACTAGCATTATTTTTAACATCTGGCATGATAAACTATTTGTATCAAGAGCAAAACTGGCAATCTCAACTGAGTGACCTGATTACGGACCCTTTAGAGTTGCTTGAAACACTTCAGCTCTCGCCTGATCAATTATTATCAGGGGCAATCCTAGCTTCTGAAAAGTTTAAGTTGCGTGTTCCCCGTGCGTTCGTCGGAAAAATGAGCATTGGCAACCCGCTTGACCCTCTGCTGTTACAAGTATTACCCCATCATCTGGAACTTGAAGATCATCCTGGTTTTGTAACCGATCCTTTAGGTGAGGAACAGGCGAATCAACAGCCAGGCGTATTACATAAATATAAATCGCGTTTTTTACTCACCTTAACTGGGGCATGTGCAGTTCATTGTCGTTACTGTTTCCGCCGTCATTTTCCCTACCAGGAAAACCTGCCAAAAAATGAAGATTGGTTAAATATTAAACAATATATTCAAAATCAACCAGATATAAACGAAGTTATTTTGAGCGGTGGCGACCCGCTTACCCTGTCAAATCGAAAACTTGCCCTGTGGATTGAACGTCTTGAGTCCATGCCGCAAATTAAATTTTTGAGAATTCATTCACGGGTTCCGATCGTAATCCCCAACCGTGTCGATGAAGAGCTGATTTCCTTATTAAAAAACAGTAGGCTGCGCATTATTCTAGTGGTACACTCAAATCATGCCGCTGAGCTGGACGAGTTTACCTGTTCCAAACTTTCAGCGTTGGTTCAACATCAAATTACCGTGCTGAATCAGGCAGTTTTATTAAAAGGGGTTAATAATTCTGCGCAGCTGTTAGTGGATTTAAGTTATCGCCTGTTTGAAGCGGGCGTGATGCCATACTATTTACACGTATTAGACAAAGTAAAAGGTGCCCATCATTTTGACTTAAGTCCTGAAGAAATTAATCTGATATATAAAGAGGTTTTAGAGAACCTGCCGGGATATTTGGTTCCTAAACTCGTTAGGGAAATAGCGGGCGAAAAAAATAAAACACCGCTTTTTGGGGTTTCAACTTTTTGAGTTAATAATAACGATGCTTATGAGTAATTCAGATATCTTCCAAACACCAACAGAGTTAAAGTTGGAAAAATTAAGCTTCTGCCCAACCAATGCAAAAGGCTTACAAGACTGGGTATGCAATTTATCCATTCTTCAATTGGGGAATTCGTCCAAAGAACTTTTCAATGCCTTGCTGGAAATATCAGAACTTAAATGTCCGGAAATGTTGCGTTTTGACTTGATTCAAATCCTGCATCCTACCCTGGATAATGTTTTAGGCAGCCTGGAAAAGCATTTTTTCAATCAGGGGCTGATGAGCAATGACCGCAGCGACCAGATCATTGAGCTAGCGATGCTGCTACGTAGTCATTTTGCCAAAATTTATATCGATATTTCAAAACGCTGCAACACCCAGCTCAGTATGCAAAAGTTTTCTCTATTTGCATTCAATCAAAAGAAGAGTTTGCAAACGGCCAGAATTGTGTCTACTTATTATGCTTTGCAGCAATTGTCTTTATTGCTTTATCAACAACATTTGCTCTATAGCACGCCTTTATTTGGACAATGGTTAATTGCACATCAGCTGATTGAATGTGCAATTAAAAATAATTTTTATCAAACCAATATCAATCAGATTTTAGACACGCAGCATCCTTTACAAACCGTTGCTCAGGCTTATTCACAACTGGTATTGCTGGAAATTCTGAATACCCATCAAATTCGGCCTTCTGAAATGCAAGGCTTATATTTATGCAGTTTTGACTGGGCCAAACTGGTTCATGTCTTACCCAAAGAAACCTCGCTTTCTCGCTATATTGTCGATATCAATAAAGACTATCCACCTGTTTTTAATATCAATCAGGCCAGTCTTTACAAACCGACTATCTATATTTCAACACAAAATTTATTAGATCATCTGTCTGAAACCCAAACCAAAAAGTCTGGTTACTTATCACGTAATGAAAAGCTATTTTTAACCCCGGCCCTGCACTTTCATATTCACAATCTGCTTACCAGCAATACAGAACGCCGTCATGAACGTTATGAATATTCTGCACAATTACAAATCTGTTTTAGTCTTTCGGTGGCACACTTTTACCTCTCTAAGGGCAAAAACTTTCATGAAACTCTGGAATTAGATACCAATTATCAATTCCATAATGAAAGCAGCTTTATTAATTCGATGAATTCGAATATCCCAGCTGAAATGACTACAGCAAAAACTTTGGATCGTGAAACCAAACAGATTTATTCCGCAGAAGTTCTGGACATCAGTGTCAATGGTTACAGAATTAAATGGAATGGCTCTGCACCTTCGAATTTGAAAACTGGCGAATTTATTTTAATTCAGGAAAATACTCATAGTCCTTGGCGTGGCGGTGTGATCCGCTGGATCAAGCAGTCAACAGCCAAAAGCCTGGAACTGGGACTAGAAGTCTTGGCACAAGATTTATTCCCTTGTGCTGTCATGATCAAAACAGATCGTCATAGCAATAATTACCAACCTGCCCTAATCGTTCAGTCTAGCCAAGTTGATGAGGTATCCACCAGCCTGATCGTGTCTGGTTCACATATGTTTAGGGAAAAACAAACTATTCATTTACGCCTGGGACGAGAAGAAATAAAAATTTATCTCACCAAAGCACAAATCATTACACAAAGTTTTATCCGTTTTGAGTTCGAATTACTGAATGAGCAACAAGAAAACCTGATCAACAACTTTATTAATAAGCAAACGAATGAAGTCAAGAATCACGATTTATGGGAAGCATTAAAGTGAGAAATCCATTATTGTCTAAAAAGTTAAAACGTACTGAAACACGTTTACTCATTATCGATGATAATCAAATACGTTTTAACCAAATTCGTGACCTTTTAACATCCAGTGAACATTTAGTACATGCAACCTTGCTGGATGATTTACAAAACTTTGAAAAGCAATTACATCACACTTGGGATCTGGTTATTTTTGGTCGTGCTTATGACTTAAAATATGAACAGGCGTTAAGCTTAATCCGCCTATCCAAGCAACCAAACCTTCCAATGATCCTGCTCAAACCTGATGATTATCAGGCCGATCAATACGCAGGTTATATTCGTAAAGGGATTTATGACATTCTTAATCTGGATTATCCAGATCGTTTTTATATTGGTCTTTTACGTGCCCTTTCACTCAGTCGTTTGCTGCTGACACAACAACATTTAATGGAAGAGCTAGAAACAGCTCAAACCCAGGCCCAGTCTTTAGTTCAAGAGAGCAACAAAGCGATTGCACTGATTCAGGAAGGTATTCATGTCCAGGCAAACCCTGAATATTTAGCACTTTTTGGACTTAATAATGAAGATCAGATTGTTGGACTTCCCTTACTCGACCTACTTCAGCCTAAAGATTTAAATGATTTTAAGTTACGTTTTAAAAAAATTTCACAAGGTCAGTTTGATTTAGGGCGTTTTGAAATCAACAGCTTAAATCATCAAATATCTGTTCCAAACCCGCTTAAAGTTGAGTTTTTACCTTCTACGAATGAAGAAGATGCCGTACAAATTACGATTGATATTGAATCTTCACCATCAGTTCAGCCTACATCTACAACAGCCGATGCTCCAAAGTCCAATACCTATCAGCTGATTAATCGTACCATCACTCAACAACCTTCAGATATTAATGCCCTCGTGGTATTTTCCCTGGCTTCTTGTCCTGATAATATTTTTAAAGAGGAGTGGGATACACTCAAAAATTATTCCACTAATATCAAGGATTTTTTAAAGGAGCAAACTCATGCTCCATTATTTCAAACAAGTTTTGGTATTTATGTGGGCTTGTTCCAAGCCGAATCTAAAGCCAAATTAGAGTCCAAACTTATCGGTTTAAGTTCATTAACTAAACCGCAATTATTGTCCATTGATCACACATCCTATCCGCTGAATCTCAGAATTGGCTATACACTGCTCGATACTGAAATACGTGATGAAAAACATTTTGAACAATTTATTGCTACAGCTTACAAGACTGCTTTACCGAAAAATCAGCCGACTCCTGCACTTGAATTAGAAACACCGTTAAACATTCCAAGCATTGAGCTACAGCAACCCGAAATTAAGGCAGTACCTAGTTCACCTGAAGCAGCCCTACTCAGAGCCTTGCAACAAAGCTTAGATCGCGGTGAAATTCACCTTAAATATCAACAGCTCTACGATAAGCAAGACACTAATTTATATACTTATGAAGTCACTAGCGGTTTTATTTATGAAAATGCCTGGAAAGATCTGGCTGGCTTAAGAGAACTTGCAGACGATCCTGAGTTATCCATTAAACTGGATCGCTGGATATTAGTGGAATCATGTAAACAACTGCATAATTTCATTACTCAATATCCTGAAGCAAAATTGATTGTGAATTTGAATAAAGCGGTACTATTATACGACCGAAGCTTCCCTGAATTCATTTCCAAACTCATTACCATTGTTCGCAGTAAACTGAAGCATCCATTAGTTTTACAATTTTCAGAAGAAGATATTAGTCAAAATATCTCAGATACTCAAAAGTATATTGCCCAGTTACGTCAATTTGGCGCTGAAGTTTCCCTCAGAGACTTTGGTAATAGCATTTATAGCGAGTCTATGTTACGTCAACTTGATGTAAATTGTTTAACTTTACATCAGAATTTGACCAAAATGCTGCAAACAGAAAAATCGACGCAAGAATTACAGGAAAAGCTGAGTGCCTTCCAGGAAATTAAAGCTAGCGAAATCATGCTGCGCGATCTCAATGACATGACTCTGTTTGCAAACGCATGGAACGTGGATGCTCGTTTTATTCAGGGCGATTATTTCCAGAAAAAACTGGATCATTTGATTGATGTACAAGACCAATAGGTCTTGTACAAGGTCTGTAATTGAGTCATTGATGAAATAACGGACATAAAAAAACGGGCAAGAAGCCCGTTTTTTTTCATTTTGGGTATTAACGTTTGATAGAACGTGACATACCTGCAAAACGTTGTTTAAATTTGTCGATACGGCCGCCAGTGTCCACATTCTTTTGTTTACCAGTATAGAATGGGTGGCATGCTGAACATACATCTAGGTAAATTGTTTCTTTACCAAGCGCTGAACGAGTTTCGATTACGTTACCACATGAACAAGTAGCAACTAATTTTTCATATTTTGGGTGAATATCGGCGCGCATCGTCGATTACTCCTAAGTTAAGAAAGGCTTATGCTGTCATCGCAATTGATCACTCTCATGATTCATGAGGAATAAGCTTGATCCAGGAAAAAGCCAGACCAACACCACAACAGACCATTCTTTTGGCCCACCGAGACGGATACCGTCAGAGCTAAGCACAACAAGTGGGCGCAATTATACGGGAAAAAATAACAGATAGCGAATTATTCTTTACCCTCTTCTATCTCTTTAAACTCATCTACAGGATGTTTTGACCAGTAATTGGCAATGACTCCACAGACCATAAGCTGAACTTGATGAAAAATCATAATTGGCAACACAATCATGCCCAAAGGCTGCCCAATAAACAGGATTTGCGCCATTGGAACACCACTGGCCAGTGTTTTTTTCGAACTACAAAAGAACATGGCAATTTGATCTTCTCGGTTAAAACCCAGCCATTTTGGAATATATAAAGCCAGTAACATGATGATAGTAAAAAAGACTGAACAGACCACGGTCAAAGCTAGCAACGTTTGCAAGCTTACTTCCTGCCACAAACCGGCAACCACCGCCCCACTAAATGCCCCATACACCACCATTAAAATAGTGCCCTGATCAAAGGCTTTAACTATACCTGGCTTTTTCAGCATCAAAGGATAAACATATGGTCGCAGGATTTGCCCTAAAATAAACGGCACCAGTAATAACAAGGTGATTTGAACAATCGAGGAAGTTGGATCAAAACCATGCTGTGACTGACCTAGAATAAAGAAACTGACCAATACCGGGGTAATAAACATACCAACGATATTGGAAAATGAAGCACTACACACTGCACTGGCGACATTACCTTTTGCTACCGAAGTAAACGCAATGGAAGATTGCACGGTAGAGGGCAAGAAGCACATAAACAGGAAGCCCCAATACAGTTCCTTACCTAATAGAGGTAACAGAATGGGTTGTGCAAGTAATCCAAGGATAGGAAATAATGCAAAAGTAAATACAAAAACCACCACATGAAACTTCCAGTGCATGATGCCTTGCATCACCGCTTCTCGGGACAGTTTTGCTCCATGTAAAAAAAACAGGATTGCAATGGCAATGCTGGTTAAAATTCCAAAAACATCTGCAGCTCCGCCTGCTACTGGAGCTATACTGGCCAAAATTACCATCACTACCAGCAAAATGGTAAAGCGGTCCAATGCCAACAGTTTTAACATTATTACGTCCTGTAAATGACAGCCAATAAAAAACCCAATAAGTGATTTTACCTTGCGGTAAAGTTTCATCTTACTGGGCTGAATAAATAAAGCCAGTGTTTCAACTCAATGTTGAATATTTAGTTTATCTATATCACTTTATGATGAGACTTCTGTCATCAATTCCTTTTATTTATCCTTATGGGAGAAAAAATAAAAAGAGTGTCAATAATGAGCAAAGAAGTCTGTTAGTTATTTCTGGCATTAACATCTTGCTGAATTAGCTCGATTTTATAGCCGTCTGGATCTTCAACAAAAGCGATCACGGTAACACCACCCTTCATTGGACCAGCTTCACGCACCACCTTACCACCACGTGCCTTGATCTCTTCACAGGCTTTATAGGCATCATCGACCGCAATCGCAATATGGCCATAGCCATTACCCAGCTCATAACTTTCTGTGTCCCAGTTATGCGTCAATTCCAGTACGGTATGGTTTTCTTCATCACCATAGCCGACAAAAGCCAGAGTGAATCGACCTTCTTCATAATCACGTTTACGAAGCAAAGTCATACCGAGTACTTCAGTATAAAACTTTAAAGATTGTTCCAGATTGCCTACACGTAACATGGTATGCAGCATGCGCATCATTCATTTTCCTATGTTTCAATTTTTACAGACACTATAGGGATTCAGCGTGGAAAATTCAATTTAGCAATCTGGCAGTTGATATCATTTATTGTTCCACGTCCCCATTATTATTAAATTTTTAAATCAATGCTCTGTTTAGTTTAACAGTACAGCACACCCTAATGATGGAGTCTTTACTTAGGCTATTTTAAAAATAAGACTGAACCTTTGCAGCAATTTTTAGCCAAAGAAAAACCCATTTCATCCTCAAGACAAAATGGGTTTTTCATTCATTTTTTAAAAATTTGAGCTTAATTGGACTGTTGCTGATGTTCACGCAACAGCTTCGCCACCCAGACCACCAAGATTAAAATTGGAATGCCAATCAGTGTGGTCATGAGGAAGAAATTTGGATAACCGATATTGGTCACAATGGTTCCTGAATAGCCGCCTAAAATCTTCGGCGTTAAAGTCATCAGCGAACTGAAAATGGCATATTGTACTGCAGTGAAAGATACACTGGTTAAACTGGACAAAAATGCGATGAATGCTGCACCTGCCAATCCCGATGCCAGGTTATCGACAATAATGGCAAAATATAACCACAGCGAACTATAAGGTTTAATCACCTTACCGCTAATTTCAACATCGTCAACCGATTGAACATCGATTGCCGCTAAAGGCTGTACATCAATATCCAGATCTTTGGCTGTAGTTGAGTTCATATCGACCGTATAGCGATGCTGTGCGCTTAAAGTGGCTTTGTCATGATCCACCACTTCAGCCACAAGCTGTTTTGATGCTGAATTTACCAGGCTTTCTGCTGGAATAGCGGTGCTAAATACACCTGTTTTGTCCAGATTGGCATCAAATTTTTGACCGTCCAAACTTAGGACAATTTTTTGTGTTTCATTCAAGAGTTGCCCAACATACTGGCCCCGTACCACCAGACTGTTCTGTTGTTCATTTGAAGCAATAACATTATCGCTGGTCACCGGCAGAATTTGCATCATGCCTGATTGAGCACCTTGCTGTTGCGCATTCTGTTTTAAATAGGGAACTGTGCTCACTACTGAGGGTTGTGTATCATTTTGATATTGCACTTGAACCTGTACTGCATTGGCTTGTGCCAAAACCTGACTCGGCACTTTCAGTTTCCAGTAACCCACTTCATCCGACTGAACCTGATACTTGTGCTGACCTACCATGACTTGAACATCATGAGTCGGCTGACCAGATTTGACCAAGCCAATAAAAATCAGGTTGGTTGAGCTTGCCAGCACTGCACCGACAAACATCAGTTTCATAATGTTCATACGCTGTGCCAGTAAGCCTCCCAGGAAACCACCGACCAGGCTGAAAATTACCCCATAAATTTTTACCGCTTCCGCAATCTGCTCTTTACTGAAGTTTAAATCCTGATAGAAAACATTGGAGATGACCCCGGCAATAATGTCTGAGATGCGATAGAAACCGATGAGCAATAACAGAACCAAAGCCAGCTTTAAGCCATAGCGTCTAAAAAAATCGGCAATCGGGCTGATCCAGGTTTCCATAGCCATTTGCTTGTTGACCGCACCCATTTTGACCAATAATGAGCCCAGCAATACGGCTACCGCAGCAGATCCAACAAAGCGCAAGGTTTCAAAGCAAAACAGCAATAATGAATCGGTAATTGCAAATTGTGCCTTAACAGATTCGGTTAGAGTTCCGGAAAAAATATAGCTCAATACAAAGCCAATCACTGCAACAAAAAACACGGCCACCAGACGATAGTAATCACTACGCTTATAATTTTTATAAGTACGATCAACCTTCGGTTCACGAATCACTAAAGTGGTGATAATTCCGACCAGCATGACTGCTGCCATAACCAAATAAGTGATTTTCCAAGCGCTATAAATATAGTTTCCCTTAGCCGTTCCAAGTGAGGCCGCAAGGAACAAGGCACCTGCACCGGCCACAATCATCCCGATGCGATAACCTGCATTATAAGTCGAGGCAAGCACTGTCTGCATTTCAGTTTCTGCAAGCTCAATACGATAGGCATCAATCACAATATCCTGAGTTGCTGCAGAGAAACCGAGTAATACGGCTCCTGCTGCCATCTGATACAAATAGCCCTGACTGAGTGCTGGATTAGAAAAAGCCATCATACAAATGGCACTGATAATTAAAACTTGTGCAATCAGCAACCAGGCCCGACGTCGCCCCAGCTTTTGGGTCAAAAATGGCACCGGCAACTCGTCAATCAAAGGTGCCCAGACAAATTTGAATGAATAACCCAAGGCTGCCCAGCTAAAAAAGGTTACTGCGCTTTTTTCAATACCGGCTTCCCCCAACCATAAGGACAGACTGGAAAAGATCAAAAGAATGGGAATACCAGCTGAAAAGCCTAAAAACAGCATGATCAATGCACGACGATCGAGAAAAGCAGTAAAGGCAGATTTCCACCCTGTAGATTGTGTTGTCATTACGTTGTTTTTTTCTGCAAAACTGAATGCTGCTATTCAAACGCTTAATAAGTTCAGTTTCAACAATAATTGTGAAATCATTATTTTATTTTGTTGATAAAAACGACCTGCGCGCTTGAATTTTTCAACTAAACCTGTATACCTTTAAATCTCTATTGCAATATTTTAGTTTTGGATTTAAACAGTGCCCCAAAAACTCGATCAAATGAATTCTTCATTATCTGCAACAACTACAGTGACTCAACCAGACCCTCTACAAAGCAGTTTAATTTCAGCATTCGATCAACCGGAAATTCAAAACACACTAACCAAAACACAGCTTCAGCCCAAGCAACTGACGCATATTCCCAATCTTGAAAAAATTCCTGCGTCAACACGAAGAATCAAACCGCTAAATGATTTTCTTGGGCAAGATCGCGCACGTGCCTCGGTTGAAGCAGGCATCGCCTTGCCTTACTCGGGCTATAATATTTTTGCAGTCGGTACGGCAGGCTTAGGTAAACGCACCATGATCAAGCGTTTACTGCAACAGCATGCCAAGACCATGCAAACCCCGAATGACTGGGTCTATGTCAACAATTTCAAGTTTCCCCGTCAGCCGATCGCACTTGAACTGCCACCAGGACAAGGTCCTAAATTCCAGGCTTTGCTGCACCAAACCTGGCAAACCATCTTAAAACAGCTGGAACGGCGCTTTACTGCGGAAACCTATCACAACCGTATTGAAATGATTCGCGAGCAAACCGGCGATGAACAGCAATCGGCCTTGGTCGAACTGACCAAAGAAGGTGCAAACTTTGATTTAAAACTGATTTCGCAAGATGATGAACACTGTTTCGTGCCGGTTCATCTTAAAAACAATGAATATCAGGAAATGTCTAAAGAAGACATTAATGCCTTGGATAGCAAACAGCGCGCAGAAATTGCTGCAAACATTCGCTACATGAATAAAAAACTGGAGCGCTTGGGCCTACATTTAGGTGATCTGGAAGATGATGCACGAGATCAGGTCCAGCATCTCAACCGTGACATTGCTAAACAGGTGGTGATGCCGCGCATTGATCTGATTCAGAACAAATATCCCGATGTCGATGGCCTGACCGAATATCTGCAATATTATGCGGAAGATATTATCAATAATGTAGAAATTATTCTCGAGCAAGAAGAGGATGATTTTGCTCCGGGCATCTTCAGTCGCGTGCCTTCACGTTATCAGGCCAACATCATTGTTTCCTACAAACCCAATAGCGGTGCGCCGGTGATTTTTGAAGACTTCCCGACCCACTACAACTTGTTAGGACATGTGGAACAGCTTACTCAAAATGGGACCATCACCACCGATTTCACCCTAATTCGTCCGGGTTCACTGCATCGGGCGAATGGCGGTTTTCTGATGCTCGAAGCAGAACAACTGCTGGAACAGCCTTATGCATGGCAAGGTTTAAAACGTGCCCTGAAATCAGGAAAATTAAAGCTGTCCTCGCTGGAACATATGCTGACCTTAACCGGCAGCATCTCCATCGAACCACAAGCGATTCCATTAAATATTAAAGTAATTTTGCTTGCAGAACCTGAAATTTATTATGAAATTTTAGAACTGGAACCTGAACTTGGCAGCGTGTTTAAAATTCGTGCCGATTTCACCGATACATTACAACGTAATGACATTAATGAACAAGCCTATATGCAATTGATTGCAGACTATGTTCAGGCTGACAAACTGTTACCTTTTGACCGTTCTGCACTAGCAGCATTGCTCACCGACTCAAGCCGTCAGGCGGAAGATCAAAGTTCATTGTCATTGCATGCCTTAACTTTGGGGGATCTGATCCGGGAAGCACATCATCATGCAGCGCAAGCCGGTGATAAAACCGTTTCGGAAAAACATATCAATACCGCACTTGATCATCGCAAATATCGCCTAGGTTATTTACGTGAATTGTACTGGCAAGATTTAACGCGTGGCACGCAGTTAATCGAAACCAAAGGCCACCGTTTGGGTCAAATTAATGCCCTATCGGTGATTCAATATGCCGATGTCGAATTTGGCTTACCTTCACGTTTGACTGCATCGGTCTATCAAGGTGGCGGTGACATTCTGGATATCGAGCGTAGTGTCGAATTGGGGGGCTCACTGCATGCCAAAGGCATATTGCTGATGTCGAGTTTTCTGAAAGCGCATTTTGGTCGTGAACAGATGCTGCATTTTTCGGCTGCCCTCGCCTTTGAACAAAGTTATGGTCAAATCGACGGTGACAGCGCAACCGTAGCTGAGCTTTCTGCCCTTATTTCTGCCATTAGCCAGTTACCGATTGACCAGTCCTGGGCCATTACCGGCTCAATGAACCAGTTGGGTCAGGTTCAACCAATTGGAGGTGTCAATGCCAAAATTGAAGGTTTCTATGATGCCTGCAAGCTGCAAGGCTTAACAGGCAAACAGGGAGTGATTATTCCACATCAAAATATGGAACACCTGATGTTACGTCATGATGTGATTGAAGCTGTGGCCAAAGGTCAGTTCCATATTCACGCCATTGAAACCATTGACCAGGCTCTAGAAATTTTAATGGCACGTCCTGTCGGCATACTGAATAAAAAAGGCCGTTACAGTAAAGGTTCCATTTATGCGGCGGTCATGGATCAATTAGAATATTGGCAAGCGCTTGAAGATGGTGCCGAACTGGAAGAAGAGCCGAAGAAAAAGAAAAAAAAGAAGAAAGACAAGAAAAAAACCAAAGTTGAAGCATCTGCCAATCAAGCTGTAACCACTGCAGCAGTTGAGCCGAAAGCCAATGAGTAAGACCCGCTCACAGAAAAAGTATGATTTTTTCTGAGATATAAAAAAGCGCCTTGAAGGCGCTTTTTTTAATTCAACTTCACATCACTGAATTAAGCTTCAGGTGCCGGGCTGTACTGTTCGACCAAAGGTTTTAACTCACCTTTTTGGAACATATCCAGCATGATATCGCTACCACCGATCAATTCACCATTGATCCACAATTGTGGGAACGTAGGCCAGTTGGCAATTTTCGGTAAAGTTGCACGGATATCCGGGTTTTCCAAAATGTTGACATAAGCAAATGGACGACCAATTTGACTGAGTGCTTCTACTGCACGTGCAGAGAAACCACATTGTGGAAATTGTGGTGTACCTTTCATGTAAAGTAATACTGCATGTTTAGCAATTTGGTCACGAATTAACGCTTCAGTATCGCGTACTTGTTCAGTCATTGATAAATCCTCAACTAATCTGCCTCGCATTATACCCAAAACTGGAGGAAACAGTATGTCTAAAGCAATAATTCCATTTTTATTTACATTTGGGCTTTTAATCTGTCCTGGATTTTGCTTATATAAACTTTTATTTTTCCCTCCTAAACAGATAAGAGTTAGTCATGAATAACATTACCCTTGCTCCTGTGCAAACTGATCAACCATCTCATTTGATGCCGGTATTTGGCCGTCAGCCGATCAGCTTTGTCCGAGGACGAGGTTCTTATCTTTATACTGAAGATGGTACTGAATATTTAGATGCATTGACCGGTATTGCAGTATGTGGCTTGGGTCACTCACACCCTGTGGTAACTGAAGCAATTGCTGAACAGGCAGCTACCCTGATTCATACCAGCAACATTTTTGAAGTACCTTGGCAAACTGCTGCTGCACAAAAACTGGCTGAAGTTTCAGGTATGGAAGAAATTTTCTTCTCGAATAGTGGTGCAGAATCAAATGAAGGTGCAATTAAAATTGCGCGTAAATTTGGTCATATGCAAGGGGTAGCCACACCTAAAATCATTGTTGCAGATCATTCTTTCCACGGTCGTACTCTGGCGACCCTGTCAGCAACGGGTAACAAAAAGGTTCAGGAAGGTTTTGCGCCTTTGGTTGAAGGTTTTATCCGTGTGCCTTTCGGGGATATCGAAGCGATTGAAGAAGCGGCCATCCATCATCCGGACATCGTTGCGATTTTAGTTGAACCAATTCAAGGTGAAGGGGGTGTCAATACCGCCCCTCAAGGTTTTAGCTACCTGGAAGAAATCCGTCAAATCTGTAACCAGCACAACTGGCTGATGATGCTGGATGAAGTTCAAACGGGTAATGGCCGTACCGGTAAATACTTTGCTTATCAGCACACCAATATTGTTCCAGATGTACTCACCACTGCCAAAGGGCTAGGCAATGGTTTCCCGATTGGTGCGGTGATGACTCAAGGCCGTGGCGTTGGTGTTTTAACTGCCGGCAACCATGGTTCAACTTATAGTGGTACTGCTCTGGGTTCACGTGTGGTTTATACGGTTATTGATACCATTCAAAAAGAACATCTGGTTGAAAATGCAGCAAAAATGGGAAGTTATATCGTTGAGCAGTTAACCCAGCAACTGGCTGATCAAAACGTTAGCGTTCGTGGTTTTGGTCTGATGATTGGTATTGAGTTGCCAAAAGCTTG
Organism: Acinetobacter sp. YH01018; assembly: GCF_013420295.1. NCBI lineage: Bacteria > Pseudomonadati > Pseudomonadota > Gammaproteobacteria > Moraxellales > Moraxellaceae > Acinetobacter > Acinetobacter sp. YH01018. Next base: position 6,730 of record NZ_VOYL01000034.1, on the reverse strand, counting down.
TGGCGAATTGGTCAATGTGGCACGTGATGAATATCATTTAATTATCAATGTGACTGCAGGTTCTGTAATTCGTTTATTACCGCCACTCAACATTAGCCAACAACAGGCTGATCAATTGATTGAACGTCTGGTTAAAATGATCAAGGATTATTTAGCTTAAGCCTTCAATCCAGTCTAAAAAAGCCGCTAATCGCGGCTTTTTTATGCTTCATTTTTATGAAACTGCCTGGTAAATTCTTCCGCCGGGTAACTGGCTAAAGTATTGTTTTAATGCATCCAGACAACGATGAACCTTCATGGGTTGCTGATCTTTTTTTGCCGTGATGGCATATAAAGTGAAATTTTCCAGTTTCCACTCTGGTAAAACCTCTACCAGAGCACCATTCATTAAATCCTTTTGTACATCCAGATATAAAATTCGTGCAATACCATGCCCTTGCAAACATAATGATTTTGCAACCAGGACATTATTGGTACTTAAACGTGATTTCATTTCCAGATTCACTGTTTTATCTGACGCCGCATGTTGAAATGAAAAATGTTGATAATTTTTCATAATATTGATTGGAATCAGGTCATGATGATTTAAATCTTCAGGCCGCGATACAGGCGCCGACTGATTCAAATAACTTGGAGAAGCCACCAACACCTGCTCTACCAGAGCCAGAGGCATCACATTCAAATGATGATCTTCTATTTTTGGGCTCATGCGTAAAGCGATATCGATACGTCCTTCAAGTATATCAATATATTGATTATCGGCTTCTAAATGGACTGCTAAACCACGATGTGCCTGCATCCAGTGAGACAATGCAGGAATCACATGATTGGCACCAAGTTCCGGGGTTGTAGCAATGCGTAAATCCCCCACCAAGTCATCGCGTAACTCGTTGATACGGATTTTCCCACGCTCTGCAGCGGCAAGCATTTCTTGACAGCTGTGGAAAAAAGCCTGTCCAGCTTCAGTCAAATTCAATTTTCTTGTAGATCGATGTAGAAGTGTCACTTCCATTTCATTTTCTAAAGAACGAATTTGCTGACTCACGGCGCTGGTCGTGATTCCTAACTCACGTGCAGCACCGCTAAACGAGTTTTTTTCAACAACACAAGCAAACACACCCATTGCTCGAAGTTGATCTAACATAAATTTCCCTCTGAACTTATAATTGCTTTATCTTTCCGATAAAAGCAACTCATTGTATTATACGGCGAAATTTATGTTTTGTATTTGTAAAATTTAATTTATTGGTAAAACGATGGTCGGATTGATAGGTTTACCATTTAAACGCACCTGAAACTCCAGCATAGTACGATTTGTACCCGTTGAACCCATTTCAGCAATTTTCTGCCCTGCTGTCACATTCTGGCCACTGCTCACGTTCATTTTACTGTTATGGGCATAAGCGGTAATGTAGCCATCGATATGCTTGATCAGAACTAAATTGCCATATTCTTTCAAACCATCAGCCGCATAGACCACCTGACCATCAGCCGCAGCAAAAACCGCATCTCCAGTATTACCACCATAACGAATACCCTTTACATTTGCAGCCACATTAAAGTTTGCAATGACTGCGCCATTACTTGGTTTTACCCAGCGCAAAGCAGAGACTTTCGAAGATGCTACGGGGGCAGTCGCCGTGGTTGCAGGAACTGTAGTTTTAGCCGGTGTAGTCGGAAGTTGAACGGTTTGACGCTGAATCGGTGCAGCTTGGGTCACCGCTTGTGTAGTGGTGGTGCGACGTGAGCCTGAATCTTTTAAACGTAAAGATTGACCGACATAAATGCGATAGGGTGGCGCTATATCGTTCATATCGGCAACACTGGTATAAGACAGACCATAACGTGCAGCAATTCCGCTTAATGTATCTCCAGATCGAACCGTATAGTAATCCGGTGCAGCCGCATAACGTGTCGCATTATGAACTTGTGGTTTTGAAGCACAGCCACTCAAAATGGCTGTGGCAATAACAGCTGTAGACAAGACCATGGTTTTCAACAAACCCACAGGCGCAGCAAATAAGCGATATGGTGACACCAAGTGCATTAATCTTCCTCTCTACACATTAAGTCTATTTATTGGTTTGCACTAAGATTAGCAAAAAAGCATCTGAAAAATAGGGTCAATTCTGCTTTTTCACAAAGTTATAACACTACTGGGCATTATTTGGAAAACTCTGCATGTAATGTGTGCAAAATCTCATAATTTGTCGCGTCCATTTGAATTGGCGTAATGCTGACATAGCCATTTGCCACCGCAAAAAAATCCGATTCTATTTCAGTTAAACCTTTTTTAGGTTCAGCGACAGCTTCACCTGACAAACCAATCCAATAAACCTGACGTCCACGTGGGTCTACATGACTGCTAATCGGTTTAGATTGACTGCGACGTCCCTGATAAGTAATTTTCGAACCTCTCAATTCAGATATATCTGGAATATTCACGTTAAAAATATGACGTGGCGGTAAAGTCGGCAAACCCTGGGCAATAAAATCATGCACCCATTTTGCTGCTACGGCATAATCATTTGGATTGTCATAAGAACGGACATTGGGACCGGCCATGGAGACGGCAATAGCCGGTTGTTTCATTAGGCGGCCTTCGAAGGCGGCTCCGACAGTACCAGAATAAAGCACATCATCGCCCAGATTTGCCCCACTGTTAATTCCGCTGACCACCAGATCAAATTCAAAATCAAATAAGCCGTTCATGGACAGATATACACAATCTGCAGGTGTTCCATTGACTGCCCAGACATCTGCTGAAATTTGAACAGGTCTTAAAGGACGATCTAAGGTAAGTGCACTGGAAAAACCACTGCGTTCACTTTCAGGAGCAACGATGACTACACGACCAAGCGGAGCCAAAGCTTGAGCCAAGGCCTGAATACCGGGAGCAAAAACGCCATCATCATTGGCAATTAATATATTCACTTAAACATCTCTTAACGGTTAAAAATGACTAATCAGAACATTTGATTGAATTGTATAGAAAATTATATATATTTGACGCTCAACATCCATTCAAAAAGTGTGATTTAAAAATGACTAAAAGCATATCATTTCGTGGCTTATTGGGGTTAGGCATTGCGGCATTATTATCTTCCACTGTGTTAGCCAATGACGGTTTATCTCTGGAAGAAGCCAATACGATTGTGAAAGAAGACCTTGCTTCAACTCAGGTGATGGCTGAAGTATGCCCTGCCATTATTGGTAAAAATGCAAAATTTGATCAAAACATTCAGCTGTTGATTAAAGCTTATCTGCAAGACTATTCAGATCAATCGATGACTTTTGATAAAATTAAAGCAGATTCAGAGTATAAATCTGTTCTAGAAGAAGCTCGCCAGGCTGCAAAAGAAACCAGTAAAGATGAACAAAAATCGGTTTGCGAAGATGTTGTAAATTATCAGGTTTGATCATTTGCTCTTGTTTTATATAAGTTATCTAAAATATTGAACATCTTATTATGACCACAGGCATAAAGCAGATTCCTCTTTATGCCTTTTTAATTCTTTGCTGTTTTCATATTTTCTTGATGAACGTCATCATTTTCAACAGCTTTAATACATTTGTGTACTTACAGTTACCCCAAATACCGTTAATCTTATTTTTATTATTGTGATGTTTTTAAATCATTCAGGTCTGTTTAATGAAATTATCTATGCTTAAACCGCTTTCTTTGGGACTGTTAACCACTGCTGCCATGACCCTGTCTATGATTCATGCAGCCACACCAGATGAAAATATTGAAGTGACGCCACTACAAAAAGTCACCCAGCAAGAGCTGGCAGCCATTTATGTACTTTCAGAAGTCTGCCCTAGTTTAGTGAAAGATCATGCTAAATTTGAACAAGGTTATGCCAAGCTGGCACAAGAATATTTACCTGCCGACAATAATGCGGTTTCGAGCCTGGCTAAACTCAGCCAAGAGAAAAAATTTGAGCCTGTTTTAGCTGAAGCACGTAACGATGCAAAAAAAGCTGGAGATGCAAAAAATCAGGAAATTTGCCAAGAACTCACCACATACAGCAAATAACACAAATTGGTTACAATACTTTTGAAAATAAGCTGATTTCCCCCATAGAAGTCAGCTTTGCTTTGTCCTAAAATGCAAAGCTCTTTGTGCTTATTATTAAGATATTGGAACCACCCAGAATGACCCACAAAAGCGCCCTTGCTGCATTATTACTATTGCCGAGCTTCACATACGCAGCAACTGTCTTATCTGCACCGCCAGAACTCAATAATAAATCTTATGTTTTAATGGATTATGAGACAGGGCAAATCCTCGCATCAAAAAATGAAAATGAAAAATTAGCACCTGCTTCAATGACCAAGATGATGACCAGCTATATCATCGAACAAAAGTTATTGAGCGGTGAACTCACTGAAAATGAAAAAGTTCGTATGAACGAATCTGCGTGGTGTCGTGGTAGCAGCACGGAATCATGTATGTATGTCCCGCTTAACGGGACTGCAACAGCACTGGAAATGCTGCGTGGGATTATCATTCAATCTGGTAACGATGCCTCTAAAGCCATGGCAGAACATATTGCCGGTAATGAAGGTACCTTTGCACACATGATGAATCAGGAAGCAAAACGTATTGGCATGACCAATACCAGCTTCATCAATGCAACCGGTATGCCTGCAGAAGGTCACTACTCGACTGCCAAAGATATGGCGACACTTGCGCAACATATCATTCATGACAGTTCAAAATATTACCCAATCTACTCTGAAAAAGAATTTAGCTTTAACGGCATTAAACAAGGTAACCGTAATGCATTGCTTTATACAGACCCAAGTGTAGACGGTTTAAAAACCGGTCATACTGAAGAAGCTGGCTATTGCTTAACCACTTCCGCTAAACGCGGCCCAATGCGTTTAATTTCCGTGATTTTTGGCGCACCAAGCATGAACGAACGTGCCTCACAAACACGTGAAATTTTGGCTTGGGGTTATGCAAACTTTGAAACTGTTAAGGTTCAACCTGCCAATCAGGTTTTAGCCAAGTCAAAAGTTTGGTATGGCAAAAGCAATGATGTTCAAATTGGTCTGGCAGAAAACTTTAACGTGACCATGCCTAAAGGCGAAGCCAATGCCATTAAAACTCAATTGGTGGTTCAACCTAAACTGACTGCACCGTTGAAAAAAGGTCAAGTGGTAGGTAAATATGTAGCTACTTTAAATGGTAAAGTGATTGCAGAAAAACCGCTTGTTGCTCTTCAGGCGGTTGAAGAAGCTGGTTTCTTTGCAAAAATGATTGATCACATCAAACAATTCTTCGCAAACTTGTTCTAAGCACAGCTTTAGACTTAAGTTAAAGCATCCACACTTCGGTCTGGATGCTTTTTTATTTTATAATGCTTGAAAATTGACAGACTGAACCCCTCACATGGCTAAAAACATTCGCCCCTATTTAAATACCGCACCACAAGTTGATGACTCATGTTATATCGATGATATGTCAGTCGTCATTGGCGATGTGGTACTTGCTGAAAATGTTTCGGTGTGGCCGTTTGCCGTGATTCGTGGCGATGTCAACCATATCCGTATTGGTAAAAATTCCAATGTGCAGGATCATGCCATGCTGCATGTCAGCCATAAAAAAGCCGATAAACCTGAAGGTTCACCTTTAATTATTGGCGAAGATGTGACCATTGGTCATCATGTGACTTTACATGGCTGTACCATTGGCAATCGGGTATTAGTGGGGATCAACACCATCGTTTTAGATGATGTGGTGATTGAAGATGACGTGATGATTGGTGCAGGCTCTTTGGTTCCACCACGCAAACGTCTGGAAAGTGGTTATTTATATGTCGGCAGTCCGGTACAGAAAGTTCGTCCGCTTACAGAGAAAGAAAAAGAATTTTTGCCTTATTCGGCAAGACATTATGTGAAGGTGGCGAATAATTATTTAGATGAAACACATTAATTATTAAGCTATAGAAGCCGATAGAATTAATGAGCATTAGAAATAAGGTATCTCTAAATGAATATTTATTAGTCTTGAATGCAAAAAAATTAAAGACATGATAAACAATAGGTTACATTGTATGCCATTTAATATTTAAACAGGTGCAAAATAACTATGAGAGTTGATTAATTTTAGGAAAAATATGAAGCATTTTCTCTATGTCGGGTTACTGTTAATTACTGGCTGTGCAAGTACAGGAGTCATCCCTATTGGTACAGATTCTTATTTTATTGGCAAAAAAGATGGTACACCTGGGCTAGGAGTATCTTTAGAAAACAAAGCTTCTGTATATAGAGAAGCTAATGACTTTTGTAAAAAAAACAATCAAACGATGATAATTCTGGACGAAAAAACTATACCCGCTATTCCTGCAAGACTAGGTTCTACTGAATTAAAGTTTAGATGCCAAAAAAACTAGGTTTAATACCTAATAAAATTTAAATTTAATGAAATATTAAAGATAAAATTAATTTTACGATAGATATTGGTATTTTTTTCACCTGAATATTGACTATCTGCCTACAACTTTTCAAATACTAATATCTCTACTTTTTCAACTGAATCTGAATACTTGTGGTTACCGAATTACTGCATGATCGAATAACGCTGAGATTCGGTAAGTATCAACTAAAAAGTAAACATGTATTCATTACCAAAACCCTTTGAAATCTGCCCAACCCAACGCTCTATTTGATCTGCCTTCATCACCTTAAAATCCCGCCAGTTATACTTCATCTGCTTCCA